>JBJSXY010000189.1:0-2904 GCA_046086625.1 Pseudomonadota bacterium
TTATTTCATCAATGGGCTCCTAGCTCTTTTTGAATCCGACTTTAATCCCGATTGGCTAAAATGGGCTCAGGAACTGACTGACCATGTTCTTTCTGAATTTTGGGACTCAAAAAATCTGAATTTTTTCTACACACCAAAAACTCATGAAGCGTTAATTTTTAGACCCAAAGAATATCAGGACGGGGCACTTCCCAGTGCCACAGCTATGATGGTAACAGCCTTGGTCCGCTTGGGAAAACTTCAGGGAAACCCTCTTTATTTGGAGCAAGCTGAAAAGGTTCTTTTAAGCCATTCCCATTTTATGGCTCAAGCTCCTCTTGCCTCTTCGCAATTTATGATTGCTCTAGAACTTTTAAAAAACAGATCGAAGGAACTGGTTTTAGTTCCAGGAAAAGATGAAGACAGCGAAAAGGAATTCCTCGCTTTTATCCGAGGAAATTTTTATCCAAACGTCGTGACTCATCTTAAAACTGATCCAAAGAATGAATTACCGACGGCTTATATTTGTGAACAGCAAAGCTGCAAACCTCCTATCACGAGTCTTTCGGAACTCAAGAAAGCTCTGGATGAGTAATTTTCAGATTGTAGCCTCAGTGAAGGAAATGCCGATTGGAACTTCCAAACTGGTGCAAGTGGAAGGAAAAATCATATCGGTTTTTCACACCGAAGAGGGCTGGTTTGCCTTAGATGAGAGATGTAGTCACAGAGGCGGGCCTTTGAGCGAAGGAACAGTGGAGAAAGGTTGTGTGATTTGCCCTTGGCATCAAGCCCGATTCGATTTGAAATCCGGGCAATGCATGTCGAACTCCAAACTCTCCCCCGTAAGAACTTACCCGGTGCAGGTAGATGAAGATAAGGTGCTCGTTCTGCTAGAATAAGGGCATGTCGCGAACTAAAGACACCCTGAGTTGGTTTTGTTTTATTTTAATTCTCATTTTTATCTGGGGACTTAAGTCTTTTAGTTTTCGTTGGGAAACAGGAGACGAAGCCATTTATTTGTATATGTCTTGGGCTGCTCTTGATCATGGAGCGCTTCCTTACCGGGACTACTTTTTCGCCCACCCGCCCCTTCAACTCATTTGGTCTATTCCCTTTTTTGCAACTTTTGGCTTTAACCCAATCGCTACTAAAGCTTTGCCCCTCGTAGCCACGTCTCTTATCGGACTCATTATTTTTCTCATTTCCAAAGAGAAAATAGGAAGAGTAGCAGCCGTTACAAGTGCCTTTTTGTTTTTTACCGCTTTTTCACTTTTAAGATCTTCCACGTTTTGGACGGGGATTCATGAATCCGTTTTTTGGGCCGTTCTGGGGCTTTGGTTTTTCTTACACCGAAAACCCACTTGGGCTGGCGTGTCTTTAGCACTGGGAGTTTGCACGGGAGTGTATATTCTGCCATCCACTTGTTTGTTGGGGGTACTTTTTGCCCTCAACGATCGCGATCAGCTAAAAAAATATGCCCGCTCCTTTTTGGCTGTTTGGGGTTTAAATCAAGCGGCGGGCTTTATTTTGGGTGGAGCTGAGTACTTTCGCTCAGTTTACTTGTTTCACTTTCAAAAACCAGAAGCCAAGGAATCTGCATGGAAAGATACGATTCAACAGTTTTTCTCAAACTTCTCTCTTTTTTGGATGGGTTTAATAGGTTTTTCAATCGTGCTTTTAGAAAGAGTGAGCGAAACTCGACAGCACAAGAAAAAGAACCCGTTCTTTCTCATTCGGCTTCGCAAGTTTGTTTTTGATGATGAGAAGTGTTCGATTGCATTGATTGGAAGTGCTTGGGCTTTGTGTAACTTTGTTTTTTTGCACTTATTAAAAAAACGTTTCGGGTTTTATTACCTTTTGGTTTTTCCAGGACTCGCTCTTTGCGGGGGATATTTAGCACAAAGACTTTTGGATTGGGTTCTTGCAGTGACAAAAGAAATCAAAGTGGAGAAAAAGATAAAGTGGAGCCAGCGTTTTAAAGTAGGTTTTTTTTCGCTGGCTTTTTTTCTCTCTGGATACGCTCTCTACCGACCTGCTTATAAAGCAACTAATCCCAATGCTTTTAGAAAAAAAGATCAGGAAATGAAATGGAAGGACTCACCTTGGTCGTCTGCTAATAGTTTTTTCAAATGGTGCTGTTGGGATGATTACGCTTTATCCGATATGGATTATGGGAATGCTCAGGAAACCCTATATCGCCAAGGGGACTTATTTGAACCTTTAAATAAATTAGTTGAGTACATTGTTCAAAACTCAACCAAAGACGACACCCTCTTTGGGGATTCAATCACTGTGGGGCTTGTCGCCCTTCTTTCTGAGAGAAGACTCGAAAAAGATTTCGCCGATACAAATACGATGCGATTTACATCAAAAATTACACCTGTAGAAAAAGCAATAGAAGCAATTGATAACCCGAGCCTTAAATATGTGCTGGTGGGAGCAAAAAAGGAAAAAGATAAGGTGACAGGCGAAGAAAAATATCGGTACCAGCGGTTTGCCTCTGTAAAAGGATTTAGAGATTGGATTGATACTAAGTTTAAAGTAGCCCTCACTGTTCCCACTTCCAAAACCAAAGCTTACCTACTTTTTGAGAGGAAGTAGCTGGACAATGTCTAATTTTTTGACACGAACTTTTTAAGGAATATCTAAGCTTTCGAAATCTTTGGGGGGAAGCTGTCTAAATCGTTACAGCTGAAAATGCCCCAGACACCTCTGTAAACTAATTGATAGACAGAGGTTCGTGTGAAGCGCTTAGGGATCAACATTTTAGCTCTGCTGGTGTGTGTGCTTTGGGCACTCAACTCGCAGGGGGTTGGGGATACGGACACGGATTCGACAGCTGAAGGGCCAGCTGGGCATAAGCCCAGAGGAGCATCACGGTTTGAAATATCTCCGCCACTGCGTGATCAAATCGCCAAAGAGCTT
>JBJSXY010000190.1:0-3626 GCA_046086625.1 Pseudomonadota bacterium
GGCTATCTCACCTTGCGAGCGGTAGATAACGCTGGAAACCTGGGCCCAATTGGAAGTTCAATTTCTTTTGAAATGTCGAAACCCAAAGAGCTTTTTGTAAACGACGGTGAAAGTTACGACGGAATCAACTCGAAGGAATTGTTTTTGTCCACGGTTCCGTTTCTTCAGGAAGAAGTACCCGGAAGAGGAAAGGTTTGGTCTGATACTCCCCCAGGAATGCGTGATTATCGAGAATATAATTACATGGAGTTTACTCAGAGTGTGGAAGTACAGCATCCAGATGTGGTCTTGCAATTTGATACTAAACTAGATTGCACAGTCATTTGGGAGAGAGCTGAAGTAGAGATTCGTATCAATGAAGAAACTGATCCGTTTTCAGAATACAGTGTGTGGAACCCGGAACGAGGAGCCCAGGATTGGTTTCATAGCCCCAAATGGAGAATGTTAGCAGTTTATTCAGCGCCCAAATGTGAGTGGAGCAAAGTAACGATTCCTCTCAGAAATAAACTCAAGACTGGGGATAAAATCCGATTAAGATTTTGGTTCAAAGCAGGGGGTCCCGTCACTGATGGCCACGATGGTTGGTTGATTGATGACATAAAACTTTTAGGGCCGGGCAGTCCTGAAAAGCCTACTGGGTTTACAGCAACTCGAGCTACTGAAACGAGCCCTTATGTTTTAAATTGGACGGACAATAGTAACGGCGAAACACGTTTTGAAATAAAGTCGGGGACATTTTCAGCCTCAACTGCAACGAATGTGACTCAGTACGAGACAGGTCGTACAGTAGTTGAGTCTGATCTGCGTATCAGAGCTTGCAATGGCGTTATTTGCTCCGATTGGAGTGATCCCGTTCTTGTGATGGCTCCCCCCCCACGCCTGACATCTATTTTTCCCACAGCGGGTCCCTTAGCGGGAGGAAATACCCTTACAGTGAATGGAGCAGGGTTTCTACCCGGCGCAGTCATTCGAATTCAGGGCGTAGATTGTCCGAGATCTATTCGAGTTTCAGAGAATCAAATGACATGTATTTTGCCCCCAAAAGAAGCGGGAGCATATCATGTGGCCGTTTTAAATCGAGATGCTCAAAAAGCAGTGTTGCGTTTCGCTTACACTTATCAAGCAGCTCCAAGTGTTTCATCGATATCTCCGGCAATCGGACAAATCTCTGAAGGAGAAACACTGACAATTAAGGGAACTGGATTTTTGGCTGGGGCTAGTGTGGTCATCGGGACGAAATCCTGCACAAACGTTTTGGTAGATATGTCCACTCAGATCCGTTGCACCGTTCTTGCAAATTCTGAAGGCTCTTATCAGGTTTTAGTGAGAAATTCTGATGGTCAGGTTAGCTCAGTTGGTCCCTCAGCCCAGTATCGAGTTATCAGTCCGCGATGGGTGGCAACTCAAGGAGCGGCTTGTACGAGTGTGTGTGCGAGCGTGGGCCTTGCTTCACGACCCAGTCCAGAGGGGAGCTATTGTACTTCGGGAGAGTCGATCCCGGTTTCCGCATTCGGAAAACTTCTTTATCGAAATGGTTGTTGGCCAAACCGAGATTGTCGAGCCCAAGGGTATCGCTCGACTATCCAAGTGGGTCAATATTGCTATGGGGCATCACAGCGTCGGGATAAAGGTAAAACAGATGTGACGATGGGTTGTTATTGCGGACTCTAATGGCTTAAGGGGTTAGATTTTTAACCCGAAAAGGTACAGAGAATTTTTTTCCGAGGAGACGCTCTGTGCCAAATAGATTCACGCTGATTTGTGTTAGTTTTCTTTTTTCTATTGGAACCTATTCAAAAGAAGGACGAGGCCCTCGTTGGCCGCTTCCCAAACCCTCTAGAACATTAAGTAGTTCGGTTGGAGTTCGAATTTCAGAATATCAAAATTACATAAAATCCCTGTCGGCTTCTGAGCGCCAAGAATTCGCAGAAGATGCAAAAATCAGTTTTGGAAACTTAGGAGTAAACCCTGAGAAGATTATTGTTAAATTTAAGGATCGGGAAACGGAAGAAGCCGTTTTGCAATCTCTGAAATTCAAAAAACCCCTTCGAGAATTCAAGAGCGTTGATGCAAAAGTCCTTCAGATTCCAGTGGGCCCCAACAACACCGAAGTGCTGGCTCATTTAGGAGCTCTCAAAGAATTAGAGGGTGTCGCTTACGTGGTTCCTAACTACAAAATCAGAATTTCCAATGTGCCAAATGATTCCGAATTTATCAGACAATGGCATTTCGATAATAACGGCGTCAATACTCCATTCGGGATGGGTAAAGGCCTAGTAGATGCCGATATCGATGCCCCTGAAGCGTGGGAAGTAAGTACGGGTTCTCGTTCAGTGATTGTAGCCATTATTGATACTGGGATGGATTACAATCACGAAGATCTCAAAGACAACGTGTGGAAAAATCCTGGGGAAACGGGAACGGATAGCTCTGGAAATGATAAGTCTTCGAATGGAATCGATGACGATGGAAACGGTTATGTTGATGATTTTCGAGGTTGGGATTTCGTCAATAACGACAACGATCCGATGGATGAAAATGGACATGGAACGCACACTGCTGGAACGATTGGAGCAGTAGGGAATAATGGCACTGGGGTGACAGGGGTCAACTGGCAAGTAAGTCTTGTGCCTCTCCAGATTTTTGATTCCAGCGGCTCCGGGGATCTAACCGGTGCGATAGCTGCACTCGAATATGCAACCCAAATGAAATTTCCTATCACCAATAATAGTTGGGGGGGAGGAGATTATACAGTCGTCTTTGAGGATCTCCTCAAACAAAATCGCGATGCTGGAAGTCTCTTTGTAGCCGCTGCGGGGAATAATAGTTCTGATAATGACACCAATCCTTTTTATCCCGCAAGCTATCGGGTGGACCATATTATTTCCGTGGCCGCAACTAATCATCGAGACCAAATCGCTGCTTTTTCTAATTATGGAAAAACGTCGGTTCACTTAGCAGCTCCTGGAGATGGGGTCTTTTCCACACATATTTGGGGTTATTATTTTGAATCAGGAACATCCATGGCCTCACCTCATGTAGCTGGAGCGGCAGCTCTCATTAAATCTGTTTGGCCAAACTCTACGTACACTGAAATTAAAAATAAGATCTTAGATAGCGTGGATGAAATCATAACTCCAAATTTTATTGGAAAAACGGTTTCAGGAGGAAGACTCAACGTAGCCCGTGCCGTGGGTGGGGTACCCTCTCCATTACCGTATCGACTCTCCTTACAGAGCTCACAGCCGAAAGTAGGTCCGTTAGCGGGAGGAACTCGTTTAACTCTAAAGGGATTGGGTTTTCACCCGGAGGTGAAAGTGTCCGTAGGATTAAAACCTTGCACTCCAGTTCAAGTTGTATCTCAAATGGAACTGAATTGTCTGACCACTGCTTCGTCTATTTCAGGACTACACAATGTCACTGCAACCAATCCTGATGGAAATAAACAAAGTTTAAGTGGAGCTTTTCACTATCAGAATCCACCGACTATTAGTTCGCTCAGTCCAACAGCGGGTCCTCTTGCTGGAGGCAATAGACTGACTATTAACGCTGCCAATATTCTTTCGGCACCAAAAGTAAAAATTGGAGATAAAGATTGTCTGCAAGTTCAAGTAACTCAGCGAATC
>JBJSXY010000191.1:0-3405 GCA_046086625.1 Pseudomonadota bacterium
CATCAGTGTGGGGTGACGGTCATTGGAGAAGCAGAAAATGGGCTTTCTGCCATTGAAATGTATCTTCGTTATAAGCCTAGTTTGGTAACCCTCGATATTGTCATGCCGGTTCTTAATGGACTTGAGGCAGCTGCGGAAATTCTTAAGTATGATTCTCAAGCAAAAGTGATCGTAATTTCATCGAGTTCCTCTCAAAAAAATAGATTGAAAGCCGAAGAGTTAGGTGTGTGCTCTTGGGTGGTCAAACCGATCACTTTAGATAAGCTCCAAAAAGCTTTAGAGCCGCTTAAATACCCAAATAAGGACGTCAAGCATGGGTGATCCGGCACTAAAACAAGTAGAGTTTCAGGAGTTTCATTCTGAAAAATTTCCCTTTCAGAATCTTCTCACCAAAGCCCTCGTTGAATCTCTTTGTCCGATTCTTAAATCCGAAATTGTTTTTGGAACCCTAGAACAAGTTTTAGAACCTGTGTCTCAGGATTTTTGGATTGATGCCCTAGTTCGTGGTGATCTGGAAGGGCGAATCGGCATGGGGTGCAATGGTTCGTCTTTTCTGAAAGAAGGCCTCATCAGTCTGCATGAGAATTTAGTTCAAAATTTTGAAAAGCAGTTTTCTGAAGAGTCATTTCGCTGCGACTTTAGAAAAGGAACTGGCTTTCGAGAAAATTACCAACTTATCCCAGAGAATGCCCAGTTGTTTCGATGTCCTGTGGAAACGCAACATGGGTTAATAAACGTATTCATCGCTTTGCAGCCCACGTCTAAAGATCTCAAAAATGAAATCCAAGAGCGCGGAAAAATCGATCAAACAAAAAAAATTCGTGTGTTTTCCGGACAAGTGGAGTCTTTTGTTGAGCAGGTTCAGAGATTAGAAGAGTTGGAAAAGCGTCTTTTACAGGGCCCTGAAGTGCGCAGTCAACTGCGAGGCCAAATAAAGAAAATGAAACGATCTCTTTATCAGTTGAGAACAGAGTCTCTTGATACCATTTTTCCACCCGCTCAAAAACTAGTGAATGATCTTTCCAAAACACAAGGTAAACAAGTTGTTTTAGAGCTAACAGGAACTTGGCTTCATCTCCACAAGACCCTCCTAAATTTTATTTACGAGCCCATTCTTCATCTTATTCGAAATGCGGTGGATCATGGTATTGAGGAGCCGCTCCGAAGAGAGCAAAATGGAAAAAAGGCGGCAGGAAGAATTGGGGTTCTTGCTAGTTTCAACCAAGGAGTCTTGAGGATTGTTTTTTCAGATGATGGTTCTGGTCTTGATTTTGGTTTGATTCGTGAAAAAGCCGTAGCGAAAGGGATTTATACCGTTGAGGAAGTAAATAATAAGCCTAACGAGGAATTAGCCCAGCTCATATTTCAGCCCGGCTTTACTACGCGGAAACAAACCAATTCAGTTTCTGGAAGAGGTTTGGGTTTAGATATCGTTAAAAAGTCACTCGATTCAATCGGTGGAAACATTAAACTTGTTTCAACTTCTAATTATGGAACTTCCTTTGAGCTTCTCATTCCAGTTAATGAGGACTTCTCACCCGTCTCGGCTCCCGCAGAGAATATCCTTCTTCGACGCGAGGAAGATGAAAAAGCTCAGCTCTTAGACGAATTAACTGACTATCAAGATAGATTTCAATCCGCTTTGCAAGCATTGGGAACTGAAGAGACTTTGCAATCGGCTTATGAAGCCTATCGAATTGTCCATCTCATGAAGGGTATTTGCGGGTTTTTGGGTTGGAATCGTGTGGTAAGTTATCTGTATCCCTTCGAGGAAGTGTTAAAGCTTCTATCAGAAGAAAAAATTGTTCTGAATGAAACCATCGTCCAAACGCTGAAAGAAGCTGCCTTTCAGCTCAAGAACTTTTTTTCGGCTTCGAGAACGCAGGGCTCGTTTTCTCTAAACAACTTGAGACGATCTGAATCTCGTATGCTTCAACTCATTTGGGGTTCTACTCGAAATGATGAAAAAACCCACTTGTTCATTGGAAAATATCACTTAAATGCAGTGGAACATTTTCTTCTGGGTCTTGCTGAAAATGGATCGTTTAGTGTTCGACCCGAATCGGATTTTTCCAAAGGTGCTCAAATGCCTTACGGAGCCTTAATTCAGTTTAACGGCGATAGACGAGGATTTGCAGGGATTTATTTGCCAGAAGCCACCCTCAAGGAAGTGGTTCATCCACTTGTAACGGGTTCCAAGGAAAAAACCGGAAACAAAAAAGCGCTGGGTTCTCTTGCAGAGTTTGGCACGCTCATGGGAAATCAGTTTGCGGAAGCTTGTGCGGGAATAGGAATTACGTTACAACCCTCGGCCCCTTTAACTTATTATGGTTTGGGAGAGCCGATGAAAGCGCTAGGAACTCCCACGTACTGTTTTCAGTGTGAAATTAATGGGTATCCTTTTTATTTGGCTGGGGATTTTAGACTTCCTCAAGATATCTCGGAGTTAGCAAATAAAGAAATGATATCGAGCTCGCCCGCTTCTTTTGAAATGTTACCGCAAGTAATTGAACAAAGCCTGGCTGAGTTCGAAGTGAAGGCCACGATTTCGGAGGAGCCCTCCCAGTCGGATTTGATCGGATTTGACGGTGGTTTTACCAGTGTCGTTAGTTTAGTGTCGGAGGATAAAATGACTCCCGACATGATACTTTTCTTAAGTTATGAATCCTCTGTGGTGGATTGTCTCCTAGGCTCAACCAACAAAATGCGACGTCGGTTACAGCAGGAAGATCTTGATTTCTTCGACTCACTTGGGCTAGTGACTGAGCAAATGAGCCGAATGTTGAGAGAAAAGTTGTTACAAAGAAAAATAAAAGTTCTTCCTGGAGCTCCCGCCTTATTTATGGGAAAAGCTTATGTCGCCAACTTCAATCGACTTTTTGTAACAAACAAACTGGTGGGAGATTCAGGGGCGGGACGTATAGAGGCTCAGGTTTTATTTACTGAACTTTCAGAGGATAAGGCGAGCTAAGTGACTAAAAAGAACATTTTCATTTCTTTTGGAGTGATTCTGTCCATCGGGGTTTTGTGGTGGGGGCTTGCTCAAACAAACGAGAACGAAGTGAACCAAAACGATCCAGACTCCGAAGTTCGATCACAAGAAAACCAAGAGCAAATGAGAGTTCTTTATCAGGCTCCTCGTGATCCCATTGCTGTTCAGAATCAGGAGGGATCACCTGAATGTGTTCAGTTTTGGAATGAGCTGAGAGGGTTTGACTTGAGCCGACAACAATCGGAGCTTCCAGATCTCAAAGCGATGACTAAAAGTGATAAGTGTGGTTCGGTTCCAGCTCCTTTGAAAAATGTACATGATCATTTCAATAAAACGTGTGGCCCCAATGCAAACTCCTCACAATGTTTAATTGCGCTCTATTTTTACCGGGCCGCTCTCACGGACTTTTTGAC
>JBJSXY010000192.1:0-9277 GCA_046086625.1 Pseudomonadota bacterium
AGCCTTGAATCGTCTCGAAAAGGAATTGGTCTACTTATAAAAAAAGCCCACTGGGCGCAATGCCAAGTGGGCTCTTTGGGGTAGATGGCTTTAAGATCTTAGTGGTTGATCTTCACTTTGTAGGATTTACTCTCAACTTGGACTTTATCTCCTACTTTCGCTTCAGCTTTTACTAAATAATCTCCATTCTTTAAATACTGAGCTCTCCACAGCATCACCATTTCCGGCAGCACTGTGTATGTAGAACGGACATTCTCTTCTCCCGTTGTCAAATTTACGGCTTTAAAAGTGACAGAAGTGAAGGGAACGGGTTTGCCTGTGGTCTTAATTTGTAACTCTTTTTGCTCAGTGAGTGTTTCCCCTTCAGTCACGTTCGTGAGTTCAATGGAGCCTTGATGAGTCCCATTCAAAACATAAACAACTCGGGGTTGAGAAGCCACTTTACCCGAAGCAGTATCGGCAACAGCTGAAATAGTATACTTACCATCGGGAAACTTAGACGTATCAATAGATACTCGCTCTCGATTTTTTGCACTGGTCCAAAGAACAACTTCATCATTTTTATTCACGGTGAGATCGATGTCCTTTGTTCCATTAATGGTCGACTCCAGATTTAAGCTAACCACTCCTGAGAGAACCGCGTGATCTCGGATTCCACCCAGACTTACATAGCCTTTGGTGGAAGGAACTTCGATTCCCCAAGTTTGATTTCCTAATCCCGAAGCGTCATCGTACGCAATTCGGAAATAACCTTTTTCGCCCCAATCTTCTCCCCAGCTATTTCTCACAATCCATGCTTTTGCACTGTCATCCCAACCCATCATGGTAATGGCATGCCCCCCCAACTGAGAGCCCGTTGTGTGTTTATAGACGCCACTTTTATAGAAAATAAAATCTTCATAAACCAGCATTGACGTCATAAGAGGTCCCTTCATCAGGGCCTCTTTCACCGCATTTTGATCTTGGAAGAAAAATGAAGGCTGGGAGTAACCAGTAATTTTTATGGACCGTTTACTAGCATCAGAACATGTTTGGCTGCAGGCTAAGTCTTTTCCATCTCCACCACTGGTATAAGGAAAACAGCTTTCATCAGGAACGCCCGTTTTCTGCATAAATTGAACAGCCATCATGGGATGCCAACCATTTTGGCAAGCCCCTCCCCCGCACGCAAACAAGTGCTGAGGTGAAAAAGCCCAAGGAGAATGGGGGGTATTATTCGTAATATTCATTTGGGTTTCAAGAGCGCCAATCGCTGAAAAAGCCACACAGCTTCCACAATTGGCTTGATTAAGCATGGGTGAAGCGTAGTTCACGCCATCTTTGTTTCTCCAATCAAACTTAGAAGGCAGAGCACGATTTTGAACCGGGTTCTTCGATTTAAACACATCCCCAAAGCCTTCATCGAGCTGCATTCCCAAAAGATTTTTCTTCTCTTGCTCTGAAAAGCGACTGACTGAAGTTTCTCCCGCACTCCAAGTAGCGCCGCGTCTAGCTAATTGATTTTTGAGATCTCGCAACGTTAAATTTGCTGCAGAGCCCAAAGTGGCAAATAGAGAAAAGAACACAAGAATGCGACTTCCGGTCATAGTTAGCCTCGATATTAGATTTTTAAAGTAATTGCCTTCAGCGGTACGGATCGTTTTTAAATTATATAGAAAATTTAATTTTAAATCCTCTCTTCTGATTGCTGGTGTTAACTTTCGTTTTCTTTTCCTGCGATGCAGTAGAGTTTTAGGGTATTCTTTAGCGATGATTTGGGACACAAAATCTCTGGAGAGAAGAATTGATGCTGCCCTGGGTAAAATCCCCTTCGATACGGTCTTAATCAAAGCTTCAGTCCTTAATATTTTTTCGGGGACTTGGGAGAAAAAAGATATCGGTATTATCGATGGAATGGTTGTTTCAGTGGACTCCAACCTGAAAGGCAAACGTACTTTCGATCTTTCTGGAAAGTGGATAATTCCCGGATTTATCGATGCCCATGTTCATATTGAAAGCAGTTTATTAATTCCAAATAATTTTCAAAGAGTCGTTCTTTCTAAGGGAACCACCAGTGCCATTTGCGATCCGCATGAGCTTGCCAATGTTCAGGGGATTGGAGGAATCGATTACTTTTTAAAGGAGTCCGAGAATCTCTCTTTAGACCTTCGAGTGATGCTCAGCAGCTGTGTTCCTGCCACTTCAATGGAGACAAATGGCGGGGGCACTCTGGGTTCAATAGATCTCCTGCCTTTTAAAAATCATCCAAGGGCTTTGGGTCTTGCTGAAGTGATGAATGTTCCAGGGGTGATCCACAAAGATGAGGAAGTTCTTTCAAAAATTTTAAATTTTGTTGATGGTCCCCTAGATGGTCACTGTCCTCTTCTTCGAGGAAGCGAGCTGTCCGCTTATGCCGCTACGGGAATTTCAAGCTGTCATGAATCTTCTGAATTAGAAGAGGCACACGAAAAACTTCAAAAAGGAATTTCCATTTGGATTCGAGAGGGAAGCGTTGCCAAGGATTTAAACCAATTGATTCCTCTTCTAAACGAACACACTTGGCCGTTTGTTGGCTTTTGCACGGATGACAGAAACCCTCTAGATATCGCTAAAGAAGGACACATTGATTATCTCGTTCGCCAAGCCATTCGAAAAGGTGTTCCCGCTCCTTTGGCTTATCGAAGCGCTTCTTGGAGCGTTGCAAATCACTATGGACTCAATCGAGGATGGAATCGAATGGGTGCGATTGGACCTGGCTACCGTGCAGACTTAGTAATATTGGAAGATGCTGACACTTGTTCTATTCACAGTGTTTTTAAATCTGGGAAACTCGTATCTGAGCTTTCTTTTGAGGTCCCCAACAAAAATAGTTTTACTAATTCCATCAAAACCACGTTACCGGAACTCACTGATCTCAACGGACCCTCAGGTCGGGTTCATTGCATCGAAATTCAACCAGGAAAAATTATTACCGGAAGAAGCATTCGGCTTTCCACAGATCGAGAAGTGGCTCGCCTCAGTGTTCTAGAACGCCACGGTCACGGTTCGAAACCTGCTAACGGCTACGTAGTTGGCTTTGGCGAAAACTTTCAAGGCGCGATTGCTTCCAGTGTCGGTCATGATAGTCACAATCTCTGCGTTGTAGGCAAAGACCCGGCAGACATGCAAATAGCCCTAAAAGCCTTGATTGAAAGCGGCGGTGGCTTTGCCGTCGTTCAAGGAAAGAAAGTTATTGCTCACTTACCTTTACCATTCGGTGGACTTATGTCTTTTGAAGAACCTGCATTCATTGAAAAGAAACTCATCGAATTACGAGAAGCTAGTCGAAGTATCGGCTGTTGTTTGGCAGAACCATTTCTGCAGCTCGCTTTTCTTTGTTTACCAGTGATTCCCTCTCTAAAACTTACCGACAAAGGATTAGTAGACGTCGACAAGTTTTCTATCATTGATGTGAGAGCTTAAAATTATTTAGGCTCAGGTCTTGATTTCAAACCAAACGCTCCAATAATCCACGGAATAAGTTTGGGAAAGAATTGGTTCACCGCTTGAATGATTTTTCCATGGCCCGTAATGACTCGCTCGGCCTTTTTCTTTTGAATCGCTCTAATCATTTCTCTCACAGCGACTGGAGTAGAAACTCGAATCCACGAAGGAATAGGATCGGGATGATCCTGTTTAAGCTGTCCTAAGTTATCAGTTCTTCGAATATCGGAATCTACAAAACCTGGCGCTAAATGAGTAACCGCTATTCCTTTTGCTTTCCACTCGTACTGCAAAGCTTTAGCTAGAGCTCGAACTGAAAACTTGCTCATCGTGTAGGGCGAATTTCCAGGAAGTGGCACGAATCCAGCCACACTTCCTAAAAGAACCAACTGGCCTTTCGACTTTTGTAAAGGTGCTTCAACTGCGTAAACGGTATTTAACACTCCAAAGACATTGGTCTCGAACTGTCTTCGATAATCTTCCACTTTTAAATCACTGACATTTCCAGCCACTCCAAATCCAGCGTTGGCAATTACGATATGAAGAGAGCCAAACTGATCGAGGCATTTCCTTACGGCTTCTTGGAGCTGATTAACTTGGGTAACATCGGCCTGCAGCCACCCCAATCGTTTATTTTCAGGATCGAGTTCCCTAGCTAATTGTTCAAGGCGATCCGTTCTTCTGGCTAAAAGAAAAATGTTCGCACCCAAAGAGTGCAACTGACGAGCGAGCTCCGCTCCAATACCGGACGAAGCCCCAGTGATTAAAATAGTTTTTTTCTCAAAGTAGGACATTTCAGAAAACCTCGATTCTCCCCAACCACTCCATTTGAGCGCTTTGAGCATGCATATCGAAGCCCTGGAGCTCTGAAAGATGAAGACCGTGGGATTTGAAATGGATTAAATCGCGTTTGAAGCTCTGTACATCACAAGACAAATAAATCAACTCTGCACCCGGTGTTTGCTGAAGGCCGGCGATAATTAAATTTCTTGCTTGCTCATGAATGCCCCTCCTGCTGGGGTTAGCGACAATGAGATTGGGCTTTTGAAATTCTACAGGAAAATCATTTAATTCTTTCTCAACTAAACCGCTGAGCACTTGAATTTTATTATCCAACCTATTTAATTCTGCATTTTTGTTAGCCAGATGAGTCGCTTCGATATTTTCTTCTAGACTCACCGTTTTTTTAAACACTCGTCCCAGAACGCATGAAATCGGTCCCACGCCTGAAAAGAGATCCCAGGCGAGATCTTTTTGAGCCATTTTTCGAGCCAGGTGCTCAATGCGAAGGTAAATGTTTTCTGCTTGCCAAGGGTTAACTTGAAAAAAACTCGTCGGACCCAGAGCTAAATTGAGGCCTGCCAATTTCTCTTCAATAAACTTTTTATCACTTAGGATGACCGTCTCATTTCCCCAAATGGCATTGCCTAGAGAGCCATTCACATTCATAGCCGAAACGTCGATTTTTAAACCCCGTTGATTTAACTTATTTGTTAAATCGAGAAGTAAATCTCTGAGAGGATGGGTAACAACCCACGTGATCACTGTCTGGTCACCCGCTTGATTGGTTCGGGCAATGACGTATCTCACATCGCCAGTCTTTTTAATTTCATCGTAAGGTTCAAGAGCCGACCCATCCAAAATCACATGAAGTTCTTTGAGAAGTTTTCTTAAATGTGCATGGTGGAGAGGACAGGGAGTCAACTCGGGTCCTATTTGATGAGAGCCCGGATCAAAAAGCCCCAATCGAAAACGACCGGTGGATTTAAGATCGGGATTTTTTCTGACTGCTAATTTAAAGACAGTTCTATAACCCAATTTCCTGGGCGAAGGAATCGTTCGATGAACTCTTGTTTTATCAAGAAGCCCGGCTTCTCGAAGCATTTTTAGATCCTTCTCAGATTTCTCAATCAGAGAGGCTTCGTAGTTTTGATTTACATAGGGACAAATGCAGCAAATGTTCTGAATGGCACAGGGATCTTTCGGTTTTCTGCGCTTAGAGGATCGCACAGACCGATTTTTCTAAAGAATCAGGCTTATCGACGGAAGCAAATCGCTCAACGACATTTCCCTGTTTATCGACAAGAAATTTAGTAAAGTTCCACTTGATAGCTTCCGTCCCAAGAATTCCTGGATTGGCCTTCTTGAGAAAATCAAAAAGGGGATGAGTTTCGGGACCATTCACATTTATTTTACTAAAAAGAGGGAAACTCACTTGGTAATTTGTTTCACAAAAATTTTTAATTTCAGCTTCAGATCCAGGTTCTTGGGCTCCAAACTGATTACAGGGAAATCCTAAAACCACAAATCCCTGAGATTGATATTTACGATAAAGCTTTTCTAGCCCTTCATACTGGGAAGTGAATCCACATCGACTCGCCACATTAACAATCAGAAGAGTCTTTCCCCGGTAAATACCCAGGTTCAAATCTTTGCCATCAATAGTTTTAACTGAATAATCGTAAATTGACATATCGCGATGATACTCTTCAGGTTGAGACTTTCAAGAGCTTTTAGATTTCTCTAAAAAGGACCGATACGAGAATAAGATTTCCACCTAATCTCATGACCCAATTAAACCCTTTAAAAATTGCGATTACCGGCGCCAGTGGCTTTTTAGGCGCCGCTGCTCTGGATTATTTTTCATTGGATCCTGGAGTCAGTGAAATAAGAGGCTTGTTTTCTCGAGCTCCCACAAGAGAGCTATCTTCTAAAGTAGTCTCTTTGGTAGGGGAACTTACAAATCCTATTCTTTCACGAAGCCTCGTAGAAGGAGTCGATCTCGTCATCCATTTTGCAAATCGAGGGTTTCCATCTGATAGAAATCTGGATCCTGCTCGTTTTATCAGCAACAATCTGCTCGCAACCGACCAACTCCTGCATGCAATGAAACAAGTGGGGACACAGAATTTAGTTTATGCTAGCTCCGGAGGAGCTATTTACAAAGACTCCAAACCCCACCATCCCTATCGAGAAGAATCCCCTACCCTTTTTAGAACGCCCTATGCCGCAACAAAATTGATATCGGAATATGTCATTCAGGAATTTTCAAAAAAATGGAATCTCAACTCTACCATTCTGCGGATTTCTAATCCTTACGGTCTAGGTCAGCTGAATCGAGAAAAACAGGGATTTATTGGAGTGGTACTGGGTAAATTGCTCCGGCACGAACCCGTCCAAATCTGGTCCTCACTTGATATCGTTAAAGACTTCATTTATATCGACGATGTTCTTTCTGCTGTGGATTCAGTCCTGAAAAATTCTACCCCTCTTTCGGGGGTTTATAATTTAGGAAGTGGAACCGGAACAAGCTTGATGGAAGTCATTCAAACCATCGAAACCGTCACCGAGCGTCAGGTTCAATTTGAATTAAAATCTAATCCCATCCCGGAAAATCAGTGGACTGTTTTAGATTGCTCGAAATTCATGAAAGCCACAGGTTGGAAGTGCCAGCACAAGCTTGAGGATGGAATCGAGGAACTTTGGGATCATTTGGTTTCCGAACTTGAAGTAAAAGCCGCTTAGTTTTAAAGTTAACCCCATAGAGGAAACTATGATCATCGCAAAAGGCTACGCTACTATTGGACCCAAAAATAATTTAGGTCCTTTCCAATTTGAACGCCGATCTCCAAGAGAAAATGATGTAGTAATTGATATCGCTTACTGCGGAGTTTGCCATTCTGATATTCATCAGGCCCGAGATGAATGGGGCGGATCTATTTATCCCATGGTTCCTGGCCACGAAATTGTGGGCACCGTTTCAAAAGTAGGAAGCGGAGTGAGTTACTTTAACGTAGGCGATCTTGTGGGTGTCGGATGCTTGGTCGACTCTTGTCGCGAATGTGCTTCTTGCCATGAGAGCCTTGAGCAGTACTGCCAAAATGGAATGGTCGGTACTTATAACAGCTTGGAGCGAGATGGCTCCACCCCTACCTATGGGGGATATTCAAATAAAATCGTTGTTAGAGAAGAATTCGTCCTAAAGATTGATCCGAAATTAAACTTGGCTGCAACAGCTCCGCTTCTTTGTGCTGGAATCACGACTTACTCTCCTCTACGTAATTGGAAAGTAGGACCCGGACAAAAAGTAGGAATTGTTGGTCTGGGAGGACTTGGCCATATGGCTGTTAAGTTTTCTCGAGCTCTTGGAGCACACACGGTTGTGTTCAGCACTTCCGAATCTAAAAAGAAAGATGCCGAAAGATTAGGAGCTCATGAAGTGGTTCTTTCTCATCAATCTGACCAAATGGGATCTCATTTAAACTCCTTTGATTTTATTTTAGATACTGTCTCAGCTCCTCATGACGTAAATCAGTATTTGTCGCTTCTCAAACGAGATTCAACAATGGTTTTGGTCGGCGTTCCCACTCAACCACTTGCAATTGCTTCCACAAGCCTTATTTTATCTCGGAAAAATTTATCGGGTTCTCTCATCGGTGGGATTAAAGAGACCCAAGAAATGCTCGATTTCTGCGCTAAACACGGTATTGTTTCGGATATTGAATTGATTCCCATTCAGAAGATCAATGAAGCCTATGAAAGAATCATTCGCTCGGATGTGAAATATCGATTTGTCATCGATATGAAAAGTATCGGATAAACTTTGGGCATAGAGCTTGCTTTCCTTTTTTTAGAAGGAGGCCTTATGCCGTTAGAGTCAATTTTTCCTCTTAAAAAAAGTCAAACTCCCCTGATTACTTGTGAACCGGGCCAGTCGATTCAATCGGTTGCGAAGCTCATGGAAAAACACAATGTGGGATGTGTCGTTGTCGCAGACAAAGGAATTCCGAAGGGAATTGTTACCGATCGAGACTTACTTCTTCGCGTTCTTGCGAGAGAGCCGGCTATCTCTCCTGCGGACCCCATTCGGTTAGTCATGACTTCACCGATAAAGACGATTGAACTCAAGCATGGATTGCATGATGCAATCAGCCTCATGAAAGATTCTCAAATTAGAAGACTCCCAGTAGTTAATTCGTTGGGGCAGGTCATTAGCATCGTTACTTTTTCAGATCTTTACGCCCTAATAGCCCATGAGATAAACGATCTTCAGGGTGTAATTTCCACCGATTCGGGATTTGAATTTGGGAAAAGGGTAGCTTAGTGGTGATGCCCATCCCCATCATGGGAATGCCCGTGTTCGAGCTCTTCTTTTGTGGCTTTTCGCACATCTAACACTTCAATATCGAAGTTTAGCGTAACACCGGCTAGTGGATGATTTCCATCAACGGCCACTTCATTTCCCTTAATTTCAAGCACAGTGAAAACACTTCGACGCCCATTTCCCAGATCAGCTTGAAATTGAGCCCCTTCTTCTAAAGGAAAATCTTTTGGAAAAACATCTTTGCTTAAATTGAGTTTCAAATTGGGATTTATTTCTCCATAACCTTCATCGGGGGAAATGGTGAGCTTAGTGGTATCCCCTTTTTTTAATCCTTCAAGGCCTGCTTCCATTCCTGGAATAACCTGCTGATGGCCGTGAAGGTAAGAAAAAGGATCTGCTGCATCTGCTTCATCAAGAACTTCGCCTGTGCCGCTGGTCAGACGGTACTTGATAGAGACAACCATATCTTTTTTAATCATGAATTCCCCTAGAAAAATGAGAAACCCCTATTCTCCATGGGGTTTTTATGAAAGGCAAATAAAAACTCTTTAGGGAGATTGGCTCTCAAGCCAAATCAGACCTCTAAAATCTCCCACTTGAAATCCAGTCGCCTGATCGGACGGATAGAGAGAAGAAATTTCTTTCTTCACTTCAGGATTCAAATGTGTTCCATGACAGTTCAAACAAACCGCTTCAACATAGATGGGTTCG
>JBJSXY010000193.1:0-2254 GCA_046086625.1 Pseudomonadota bacterium
ATCTTGTTCTAATGCCAACGGTAAAACACTTAGGCATTTCAAGAAGAATTGAAAGCGATAGAGAACGACGTCGTTTGAGAGATATTTTCACAAAGCGGCTGCGCGTGAAGGGCGTTGGCTTTATCATTCGAACCGTTGCCGAAGGAAAAACCTTCCGAGAATTAAAAGCAGATGCGGATTACCTCATTCGTACTTGGCAGCAAATTAAGCGAGACTCTTCTCAAAAAAGAGCTCCGGCTCTTATCCATGAAGACCTCGCCTTAACTTACCGAACGGTTCGAGATTACTTCACGGAGGATGTCGATTCTTTAGTGATAGACAATCCTTCTGATCATGATGGAATTCAGGATTTTATTGGGCAGTTCATGCCCCAGCTTAAAAGCCGAGTGAAGCTCTTTAAAGGCCCCTCTCAGCTCTTTGAGCATTATGGAATTGAAGCTGAAATTTCAAGAGCTCTCAGTAAAAAAGTTTGGCTCAAGTCGGGCGGATACTTACTGATTGACCAATCGGAAGCGTTAACTGCGATTGACGTCAACACCGGTCGATACGTGGGTTCAAAGAGCTTAGAAGAAACCATTCTTCGAACGAACTTGGAAGCAGTCAAAGAAATTGCTTACCAATTAAGAATTCGAAATGTCGGCGGAATTATCATTATCGACTTAATCGATATGGAATCTGCTTCCAATCGCGAAAAAGTCTTTAATGCTCTTCAAGATGCTTTATCTGGAGACAAATCCAAAACGAATATTCTAAAAATTTCTGAGTTGGGTCTTGTTGAAATGACTCGAAAAAGAACTCATGAAGATTTAATTCGGTATCTGACTGAAAGCTGCCCTCATTGTGATGGCCGCGGCTACACAAAGAGCCGAAGAACTGTTGCGTTTGAAATCTTCCGAGAAATTGAAAAAGAAGCTCTTTCTCAAACACAAAATATCGTGGTGTTTGCTTCTCCAGGAGTTGTGAGCTTGCTCGCAAAAGAAGAAAGCCGCCATGTGGGTCTTTTAGAGAAACGCTTTGGAAAAACGATTCTCATTAAACCAGATAATGCTTTCCACACGGAACAGTTTGAGGTTTTTGGCAAACATTGATTTGTTTGTAAGCGTTTGTTTTTATTGGTTTTTTTAGGATGCCCCTTCCCTAAATCATCAATCCATGGTAGACACATCGCATCAATTTTGAGGTGTGTATGCGTTTTCTTTTAGCTGTTCTTGGTTTCACTTTAATCACTTCGCTGGCTCAAGCCGGCACTCGCAAGGATTCCGTAGAAGAATTTCTTCATGTCACTTTCGAAGGAGAAGAAGCGGTAAATGTATATCGCTCTCTTGATCTTCCAGTAGGACAGCTCAGCGAAGGTAAAGGAAAAAACTTTCGAACAAGAGACGGCAGTGTGGATCTTTCCTGCTTCAACCGTCACTACAATGCCAACGAACCCTATGCCTGCCACTTTATTTTTGATTTCAGAGGGCTTTCCAAAGAAGTCACTCTCAAATCGGAACTCAAAGGAATGCGTTTTATTCTCAACAATCCAAAAACTTCAAAAGAACTCTACGACGCTCTTTTAGTTCCCGTAGCCGTTGTTCAGGGAAAACTTCTTAAAATATTAGAAGTGGATAGCGGAGAAGTCGTGATTGATTGCCGACTTGATGCGAATCGCACCAATGCAAATCCTCAGTGCAGTGTTTTAACAACCCTATAAAAGGGGATATGTCGGGTAATCACCCGAAAAACAAGCGTGACAAAATCCTGGACCGGATTTGCTCTCACAAACACTGAGTAAGCCTTCTAAGCTCAGATAACCTAAAGTATCGGCTTCAATAAAATTTCTAATTTGTTCAATGCTATTTCTAGAGGCGAGAAGTTCCTTCTGAGTAGGCGTATCGATTCCATAAAAACAAGGATGCTTCGTAGGAGGAGCTGAAATACGCACGTGCACTTCAGACGCTCCCGCATCTCTTAAATGTTGAATCAATTTTTTAGAAGTAGTCCCACGCACCAAACTATCATCTACGACGACAATCTTTTTACCCTTCAAGAAGCCGCTCAACGGATTTAGCTTAAGCTTAACTCCAAAATCTCGAATAGACTGGCTTGGCTCAATAAAAGTACGTTCCATATAATGACTGCGAATGATTCCCATTTCAAATGGGGTTTTGGATTGCTCACTAAAACCAATGGCAGCGTAAACTCCTGAGTCAGGCACGGGAATAACCATATCGGCAGTAGGAGCTGGGTGTTCCATGGCCAGTTTTTTACC
>JBJSXY010000194.1:0-3036 GCA_046086625.1 Pseudomonadota bacterium
AATAATCAGTCCAGCCAAAGAAAATAGAATGAGATATTTTTGCTTCACTGTTTCCTAATTTTAGCACAGCAACCCACTTTTTTATTGGGAGACTTCCTGAAATTTTCTTGTGGGGGGTTTCCCCTCATCAGATTCCATTAGTCTAAGAGTAGGAAAAAATGATTGATCAGAACGTTTTTCTAGAACCAGCGTGCTTCGCTCAATTGTCCCAGGAACAAATCCAGCTCTAGACGTTTCTTGAATCTCAACAAATTCGACCCGGGTTCTAAATCCCGGGAGAGAAGCCACCCAATCTAAAAGAGAAACAACGGAACCATCGGCTTTTCGAACAGTACTTTTTACAAACGGCGAATACCAACCGGCCTCTTTAGCCCTCTCAAATCTTCTCAGCCTCACCTGCTCAGGAACCGAGAGATAATCTCCAATAAAAATATAGACTCTCCCAGAGTCTTTTAAAAGAGTGTGGTACCGCTTCAAAACTTCGTCCAATCTCGGTGTATAGGAAATAACTCCGTAGAGATCCGAAATGATATCGGCTTGGCTGAACTCACCCAAAGGGATATCTTCGAAAAATCTCCCGGTTTTAATAAAAAGATTTGGAATCTTCGGATCGGAACGGTCCATTTTGTAGGTGATCCCCGTAACTTTCGGTTTGTCTTCGGGCTCTCGAAAGTTGAGTCGAGCGGCAGACTCACGAAGCTGTTCAGGATCAAGTAGGATTCGTCTTTTTCTCCAAAAAGTAGCTTCTGCATTTTTCAAAACTGCGGGAGGATCAATGACCGTTTGATTAAAGAGGTCTTGAAGTGCAAACCCCTCCCCGCTTCCAGCATCAATCCAGTGCCCGTCACTTTTTAATCGAGAAACATCGGATAGGAACGAGGCGGGAAATAATTCTGCATACTTTTCAAAATCTCGTCTTGTTTCAAAAAAATTGCGCCCGATAAGCCCAGTTAGTTTCTCAAAAGACTCAGGGCAATGTCCCCCCGAGCCCGCAAGGGCAGTAAAATGAAAAAGAAGGATAAAAACAAAGAAAATGGCTTTTGGGCCTTGAACCATGCGCCTCCTAATCTGCAAAAGTCCAGCCCAAGGCTGAGCATCGGCTACAGGAAGAATACACCTACGTTTCGAACAGTTGTCTTATGATAGGATTTTTATAAAGGGGGAAAGATGTGGTCTATCTCATTGAGTCACTGGTCGGAGTTTTTAATTAGAACAACAGTAGTTTATGTTTTTCTTCTGTTTGCTCTCCGGATCACCGGGAAAAAGCAGGTGGGGCAAATGGCACCTTTTGATCTAGTTACCCTTTTAGTTTTAAGTAACGCGGTTCAAAACTCCATGGTGGGGGGAGATAACAGCCTTGTAGGCGGATTAATTTCAGCATCTGGCTTGGTAGCCATCAACTGGATCACAAGTTGGCTTACTTTTAGAAGCAAAAATATTGAGCGCCTACTCGAGGGGCGACCCACCATCTTAGTTCACAATGGCAAAATTGATCCGAAAGCAATGCGAAGTTCACAAATCACAATTCATGAACTCAACGCTGAACTTCGTAATCATGGTTGTGCCAGTCTCGAACAAGTTCGATTTGCTATTCTTGAAAACAATGGGCAGGTGTCCGTGATTCCCAGGACTCTTAATGTTCCAGCTACTTAACCACTCATCGAACTCAAAAAGTCCTTGTTGGTCTTGGTAGACATCACTTTGTCTAAAAGAAACTCCATGCTATCCACCACATTCATGGGCTGAAGAACTTTTCGAAGAATCCAAACTCGATTCAAAGATTCCTTATCCATCAGAAGCTCTTCTCTTCGGGTTCCAGACTTGTTGATGTCAATGCACGGAAAAATTCTTTTTTCCATTAGCTTTCTATCCAAAGTAATTTCTAAATTACCCGTTCCCTTGAACTCTTCAAAGATCACTTCATCCATTCGGCTACCGGTATCAATAAGAGCTGTAGCAAGAATGGTTAAGCTTCCGCCATCCTCAATTTTTCTAGCGGCTCCAAAAAACCTTTTTGGCTTGTGAAGCGCGTTTGCATCCACACCGCCCGACAAGATCTTTCCACTCGGAGGAACCACGGTATTGTATGCACGCGCCAGTCTGGTGATTGAGTCAAGAAGGATCACAACATCCTTTTTGTGCTCCACTAATCGCTTTGCTTTTTCAATGACCATTTCAGCAACCTGAACGTGACGTGTGGCTGGTTCATCGAAAGTGGAACTAACCACTTCGCCCTTCACATTTCTTTGCATATCCGTTACTTCTTCTGGGCGCTCGTCAATCAGGAGCACCATCACAACAACCTCGGGATGGTTTCGTGTGATCGCATTTGCAATTTCTTGCATCAACATCGTTTTTCCGGCACGGGGAGGAGCAACGATTAGACCTCGCTGCCCTTTACCAATCGGAGCCAGCAGATCAATCACGCGAGTTGAATACCGCTTTGGATCATATTCCAGATTAAATCGCTCATGGGGAAATACTGGGCGAAGATTGTCGAATAAAATTTTGTCTCGAGCCACTTCGGGCGGTTCGTGGTTGATTTTTTCGACTTTCAAAAGTGCAAAGTAGCGCTCGGAATCTTTGGGAGGTCGAATTTGACCCTCAACAGTGTCCCCTGTTCGCAACATAAAACGGCGAATTTGTGAGGGAGAGACATAAATATCGTCTGGACCTGGCAAATAGTTGTAATCAGCTGCTCGCAAAAAACCAAAACCATCTGGGAGTGTTTCTAAAACTCCTTCGCCATAAATTTGTCCTTCGGCTTCCGTCTGCGCTTGTAAAATCGCAAAAATCAGTTCTTGTCGCCGCATTCCCCCGGCAGATTCAACACCTAAGGACCTCGCTAATTCAGCTAGTTCTGAGATTGGTTTCTCTTTGAGCTCTTTTAAGTGCATTTGATTACCTCACGAATTTGACTGGAATGTTACTTCGATAAAAATTTGAAGTTGATGTTAGGCCTTTTGGAAAAAACTGCTTTTTAAGGCCGCCCTACTTCTAGGAAGAATTGTTAGGTGTGTCAACTTAAAAAGGGGG
>JBJSXY010000195.1:0-5238 GCA_046086625.1 Pseudomonadota bacterium
TTTATGAAGACCCCAGCGATACGTTTGTGGCTCGATTTATTGGAGCAGTGAATGAAATTCCCGGCGAAATTCAAGGAGAAGCCTCTGCCGAAACAGGCGAAATTGGCCTTTCGTCCCCTTTGGGAATGTTCAAGTTGAAAAAAAATGGGCAAGCCCTTCCTAAACAGGTTTCTGTGATTCTTCGGCCGGAAAAAATGAGATTATTGAGAAGTAAATCAACTACCCAGGAAAACCTAATGGAAGGGGAAATTCAGGATCTGATCTACCTTGGCTCCCGAACGGAATACGCAGTCAAAATTGGGCCATCAACATTCAAAGTCTTTGAGCAAGAGCTTGAAAGGCTCAAAAAACGAAGACTTAACATCGGCGATCGTGTCTTTTTGGCTTGGAGAGGCGACGATGCCATTGTTCTTCCGCAATCCACATGAAAAATAACGCCGTTATTCCCTCGAGTGCTTGGATCTTTTTGATTTGGCTTATTTTAATGACTTTGCTTCCATTTACTCTGATTTTAGGGATGAGCTTTTTACAACGAACTGACTTAGGCAATATCGTCTTTGCCTTTAGTTTAAGAAACTACCAGCAACTTTTAGATTGGATCTACTTTAAAGTTTTATTGAAAACACTCTGGTTGGCTTTTGGGGCCACCCTGTCTTGTTTAATGATTGGATTTCCAGTGGCTTATTTCCTGGCCCGAGTTCAAGGCCCTCTCAAGAGCATTGGCCTGATTTTATTATTTATTCCCTTCTGGACTAATTTCATTTTGCGAATTTATGGCATTATCTCGCTCTTTGGTTCCAATGGTCTTTTGAACCAAGTTTTGTCAGCAATCGGCGCACCTCAAGCCTCGGTCCTTTACACTCGTTGGGGGGTTTACTTAGGACTTGTCTATAATTACCTCCCCTTTTTAGTTGTTCCCATCTACTCCTCTTTAGAAAAGCTAGACCCCTACTTTCGAGAAGCAGCTTCCGACTTAGGTGCCACTCGGTTTCAAACCTTTCGAAAAGTGATCCTCCCCAATATCAAGGAAGGTGTTCTCATCGGAAGCCTCTTTGTTTTTATTCCCATGCTGGGGGAATACGTCATTCCCGATCTTTTAGGGGGAGCCAAAGAGGCTTTTTTAGGAAAAGTAATGGTGGAACAGTTCTTTATTTTGCAGGATTGGCCTCTGGGGTCGGCCATTGCAACCGTGCTTTCTCTTCTTTTGTTGGGGGCTCTTTGGCTGCAGAATCGATGGCGGGAGAATAACCATGCGATTTAAAAATCCCTTGGTGTCTTTTTTGTTCTGGACCGCCATTACGCTGCTCTACTTACCGCTTTTTTATTTAGTATTTCAGGCTTTTTTAGAAAATCCCAATGACTGGCAAAGCGGTTTTACCTTGAAATGGTTGATAAAGCTCTTTGACAGTCCAGCCCTCTGGGGACCGCTCTTAAACAGTGTTGAAATTGGAGTGCTTTCGGCCTCTTTGGCCGTATCATTGGGGACTTTGGGAGCGGTGGGATTAAGCCGAATTGCGGGGCTCCTTCCCCCCGTCATCCAAACCTTAATTCTACTGCCTATCCTGGTTCCCGAAGTAATCACCGGCTTGTCCCTGCTGCTTTTCTTTTTGCTTTGCCGGTTTGACTTAGGATTTCTCACGGTGGTGGTAGCTCACGCAAGCTTCAGCGCTAGTTTTGTCTACTTCATTATGGTGGAACAGCTACGAAAATTAGATCCTCAATTAAGCGAAGCGGCTCAAGATCTAGGTGCCAAGCCAACCGAAGTGTTTTGGAAAGTAACTCTTCCCAATATCATTCCAGGAGTCATGGGGGCTTGGCTTCTTGCTTTCACGCTTTCATTTGACGACTTTCTGATTTCTTTTTTTACCAGTGGAGCGGGTCTTACCACCCTTCCCTTGAAAATCTATTCGCTGATGCGCATCGGTGTTTCTCCTGAATTAAATGGGCTTTCTTTTATTATGATTTGTATCTCAACCTGTTTAGTGCTTATGTTGGTATCAAAGGAACAAAGTAGGAAATGGGTACTCAGAGGATAGTCGGATTATTTTTAGCTCTTGTTTGTGTCATTGGTGGAATCCTATTTCTAAGAACCAAGGCATCTCAAACCAATACTCTTAGAGTTTGCACTTGGAGCAACTACTTTCCGGAAAAATCATTAGAAGAATTTACAGCAAAAACCGGAATCAGGGTGGAGCTGACGTATATTTCTAGCAACGAAGAACTTTTTGCAAAACTAAAGGCGGGAGCTACTGGCTTTGATATCATTCAACCCTCTGACTATATCACCAGGCGACTCATTGCCCTTTCGATGCTCGCTCCACTTGATCCCCGCCTTCTTACAAATCTCCATCACATCGACCCCTATTATTTCAATCTTTCCTACGATCCCGGATTGAAATACTCCGTTCCTTTCACGTTTGGAACTACTGGTATAGCAGTGAACACGTCGAAAGTGCCTGTGTCAGATCCCGGTATTTCTTGGTCTTTTCTTTTTGACTCGGAAGATCCCAAACACACGAGTTTATTAGATGATATGCGAGAAGTTTTTGCGGCGGTTCTGTTTCAAAAAGGATTATCACCAAACACTCGAGATTTGGCATCTCTTGAGGATTCCAAGAGCATTATTTCACAAGCTAAACATAAAGTATTGATGTTTACTTCAGAGCCAAAAGCTCTACTGCTTAAAGGTGAACTTTCCATTTCTCACATGTTTTCAGTGGATGCGATACAAGCTGCAAGAGAAAATCCTCAGATTAAGTTTTTTGTTCCCAAAGAAGGCGGCATTATTTGGACGGATAATTTTGCCATTCCTGCTACAAGTACTCGCATTGAAGAAGCGCACCAGTTCATTAATTTTTTCTTGGAGCCAGAGCAAAACCTAAAAATTGTAGAAGAAAACTGGCTTGCAACGCCTAATAAAACAGCTAAGGCCATGTTACCAGAGTCCATTCAAAAAAATCCGCAGCTCTATCCTTCGGATGAAACGTTAAAGAAACTCTATTTTCTTGAAGAGATCGGAGAAACCCTTCCCAAACTCAGTCGAATGTGGACGGAACTTAAAAGCTAGTCCTACCTAATATTGCTCAAGAAAAGCAAATGTCTCTCGCAGCACTTGATCACGGAACTTGTCGCACTCTAGAAACAGCTCATGATAGGTTCCCTCAAAGCGTTTTATAAAACAATGCTCCGCTTGAGAGCATACTTTTTCGTGGCCTCGATTTATAACATAACTATCGTTACTTGCTTCAAGAATGAGAGAGGGAACGGGCATCTTTTTCCACCCGCCCTCTAAAAGCCCAAACGTATTTTCCAGAATCGTATTGACCCATTGATTGGTGCTACCGCCCTGAAGAAGAATCGGAAACTGCTTCCAATTGGCTGTTTTCCTATTCCAACGTTTTAAGCTATGGGTCGTTTTCTGAGTATTGAAATCCGCAGCTTTCTCGTAAGTCGTATCTCCTTGAGTAAGAGCGTACTTTTTTCCATTTCCCTTTTTTATTTCTCGGCGAGTAATTTGGAAGGCCACTCGCTCGGGTATTTTACCTGTATTGAGTTGAAATAGAGGGGCCGAAAAAACTGCTGCATGGGCAACTCCCGGGTTTTGAGCTAAATACTTAGCCGTAATAAGGCCTCCCATCGAATGGGCAATAAAAAAACTCTTTTCGTGTTTCTCAGGCCTAACTACTTTTTCTACAAATTCTTTTAAATCATCTACGTAGTCCTGCACTTTTTCGACATGGACTTGTTGAGCATTCGCAGTCAAGCGAGTGGAAAATCCCATTCCCCGATTATCAACTGAATACACTGAGTAACCCGCTTGATACAGCTCCCATAGAAGTTCCGCATATTTTAAATGAGTTTCCGTCCACCCAGTTACAAAAACGATAGCTCCTCGCTCAAGGGGATGTTCGAATATTTTGTAACTTAGGTTAACACCACCTGAGCGCTGAAGTGTTCCTTCGGGAGCAGACTCATAGAATGGCATCACCGTTTCTTCAAAGAATTCGTCAAACGAGCTTCCAAGGGCAAAAGAACCCAAAAGGAAAACCAGAACGAGTTTTATTGTTCTCATAGATTTTAAAGTTACAGTTTTAGTTTTTTAAATACGCGCTCAGGAATAGCTTTTATTACCATCATGATCGCCCACCAGAAACAGGGTAGATAAACCACATCTTTCTTTTTATCGATTGCTTTTAAAATGCCCTGAGCAATTTTTTCAGGCTTCGCAAATAAAAAGTTTTTCTTCACCAAGGCCGTCATCGGGGTATCTACAAAGCCCGGCTTAATCGTTAAAACACTCACCCCCGAAGAAAAAAGCCGATTTCTTAGGCCCTGAAGAAACAAAGCAAGTGCTCCTTTGGCAGATCCGTAAATATAATTACTTTGCCGACCTCTATCTCCTGCAACAGAACAAATCACGGCTATCGTCCCACTTTTTCTTTTTTCCATTTCATTACCAAGATGAGTCAGCAAGGACACACTACTCAGAAAATTACTTTGAATTTCCTTTTCAGCTAGCTCGAAATCCTGCTCACAAGCTTTTTGATCTCCTAAAGTGCCGTGAGCAATAAGGACAGTATCAAGCCCTCCCAAAGTCTCAAGAGCTTGGCCCAAGAGTGCTTTGTGGGCTGAAACATGATTGAGATCGCTGACTGAAAAGCCACCGATTTTGGCCCCTCGAACTTCCAAATCTTTCCGAACGGCATCTAGTTTCTCTGAGTTGCGAGCGACTAAAAAAAGAGTATCTCCTCTTTTTCCAAAAAGTTTGCTCACTTCAATAGCAATCGCCGACGTTGCGCCAAGGATCAACGTTTTACCCATGATTGCCCTGCCCTTCTGTTACTCTTCTCCAAAAACTTGAGGAGAATTTGGGATCTATCCATTTTTCAAATTCTTTCCGCCGAGGATAATACTGTTTAAAGTCATCAGAAGTCATCGTGGCATCTTTGGCTGGATAAAGCGCTCCGCCACTTTGTCGCACAATACTATCCAAGTTTTTAAAAAGCCGTCTGGTTTTTTCCCCTTGGTTGGGAAAATCCAAAGCTAAAGTCACCCCTTCTCTCGGGAAAGAAAGCCAACCTGGGGAGGGAATATTTCCGAAGGTTTTTAAAACTGCCAAAAACGATGCCATTCCAGACTGAGCAACAAGTCTTAATGCTTCCTTAATCGGTTCCCGATCGTTCTTGAAGGGCACTACCAATTGATACTGGAAAAAACCTCGTCTTCCATAGAGTTTGT
>JBJSXY010000196.1:0-6333 GCA_046086625.1 Pseudomonadota bacterium
AATGGGCAAGCGGCACGGTTCCAGGAAAGGTTAAAGCGGGGCTTAAGGCTTCCGGAGTCGTCACTTCGACGAATAATTGCTGGCCCGACCTCGACCAAGTGAGAGGATGAGGGGTGGTGTTATCCGAAAAGAGCTTGAACGAAGTTAATAAATCAGTAAGGGAAATATCCAAAGTAACGGGCTCTATATATTCCCCTTCTATTCCCTGGTGAACGAGCGCAGCTTCGTTAATTTGTAAAGAAATCAAACCCGTATTGGGCTGAAAAGACAAAATATCCAATTCGTGAACAGAAATTCCATTTCCGAGGTGCGCGCGGATTTGGGAATCACGCTCTTTGCCAAAAAGAGCAGGTTCCCAAGGAGCAGTAATCGGAAAATCACGAGCGGAAGCTCGTCTTGAAAAGCCCGGGACTTCTTCATTGAGAAGCCCCAGAAGATGCCCTCCATCTACCAAAAGGGTTTCTCGCCGAGGACGGCCTTCCACATCAATTCGATTTCCTTGTTTCCAATTGTCGATGAGCTGAAAAGATAATTGAGGGAAATTCTTTTTATATTGTTTTAAGAAATCAGAATTGCGAGATAAAAGTTCAAGCTGGTAGAGAAAATGCAAAAGGATTTTGGCGACCGAAGAAGCCGACCATAAAACGTTGACTTGACCATGAGGAGCAGGCCACGGCTGGTGAAGAGCTTTTTCTAGTTGCTCGCGATTCAGGAAAGTTTTTTCTAAATCAGAACTAAGTGATTCAAGATCCGTTCTGCCTCGTTGAATTTTAAACCGACGAGTTCGATCTCCCTTTTGCGCCGTAAATTCGACCGTAAAACAAGCAAGATTTTCTAAGCCTTCTTGGGGACCCGAATCAGAATTGGAAAAAATAAAACGTTTGGCGGTTTCCTCATACTTTGCTTTGAAATCAATCAGAGTTCCCAAATCAAGCAGCATGCGGCGGCAGGTTTGCTCTATCTCACGTGCCCTATCCCAAGATTTGGTGGCAGGCTCAGCATCACGATTAAAGACGAGGGGGAATTCGGTCATGCGGTGGTTTCTCACTAATTCCGCAAACCCTTTCGGATCAAGCAGAGTCGAATGATAAGTTTTGGGACCCGCGGATTCCTGTACAATGAGTTGAGCTCCTCCTGTCTCATAACTTCTCAAGCGTGAAGTTTTTGGCTCAAAAGTAAAAACACGTTGAAAAGTCGAATCGGCATAAAATTCAAAAGACAGTGGGGGAGGGCTTTGAGGAAATTTAAAGAGTTTTTCCCAACTTAAAGTGTTTAGCATCTGCGTCGAAGTTTGTGTGGCCTGGTGCATCTTAATTAATCCTGAGTATCTGAGAAATATTCTCGATATTGCTGCGAGCCACCGGCTAGAATAATAACATGGCTAATTCCCTCCCGCCTAAAGCAAATTTTGTTTCTGGGACTTTTATTGCGTTAAGTTTTCTAGGGGCGCTGAGTTTTTTAGCGTGTTCGAATCTGAAACAGTGTCCAGAAAACCCGGCCAGAGTGTCTCTGGAGAAAAAAATCTTCGGTCTTGAAGATCAAATTGAAGCTCAGAAAAGAAAAATTCTATCGCTCCAACATGAATTAGGTTCTCAATCCAAACCAAGTTTAGTTTTGGAGGACTCGATGGGTGAAACCCTTGTCGATTCGTCGTTTGAAAACATGAATGGTTACTATGAAGCTATTCGTTTGAGAGAAAATAGTCGATATGACGAAGCGGTTGAAAAACTTAATCGATTCTTAGTTGAAAATCCCGATCATGTGTATTCGGACCGAGCCCAATTTCTTATTTTAGATTCTCATTTTCGAAACCGTGAGTATGGACTTGTGCTGGTTGATTCCTTTTTGTTAGAGAACCGATATCGAGAAAGCAAAAAACTCCCTGAGGCTTTACACAAGCGAGCATTGGCTTATCTTAATTTGGGCGACAAAGAAAAAAGCAGTCAAACTTTAAAAGCGCTCGTGGAGTCGTTCCCGAACAGCGCTGTGATCCCAAGCGTACAAGAAGACTTGGCTTCTCTTCATTCAAGCGAGAGTAAAGAATGAAATCTTTTTATTTAATTTTGGCGTTGTTTAGTGGATGGTTTTCTCTTGGGTTCACAAAAAATTCCGAACCTATTTCAGACGCCCGATGGAACTATTTAATCGGGGAAAAAGTAAATGCCCCTTATACGGTCAAGCCGGGGGATACGCTCTCTCTGATCAGTCAAGAACAGTTGGGTGAAATTGGGTACTGGCCAAAACTTTGGGAAGTAAATCAAAAGAATCTTCGGAACCCTCATTTATTGGAACCGGATCAGAAATTGATCTTCGGTCGCGCTGATGGGACCATTTCAAGAGAGCCAGCAAATCAAATAATGGATTCAAAGGCATCTCCAAAAAAGGCCGAGGAAGAAACTACTCAGGATCTACGAGAAGACTATCCCAGTCTACACCGATTAAAATTTCTCTTTCTTGATTCAGAAGAACCTTTGGGAATTATTACCGGATCCTATGAGAATAAAAATTACCTTGGATCTGACAGTAGAGTTTTTGTGGGACCGCTCATAAAAGACAAGCTTAAGGTGGGGAATCATTATGCTGTGGTTCGAGAAGTGAAACCATCTGTTTTGAAAAAAACAGCTATCGAACAAATATCTGGAAAATTAGTTCAGATTGTTGGGGAAATTAAAATAGAAGGTTTCGGTGATGATTTGCTCCGAGCAGCTATTGTTTCGGCCTATGATGGTTTGGAACGGGGAGATCGGATTATGGATATTCCAGCTATCACTATGAAAGAGCCTTCGGTCACACCGCCTTCCGACCTCTTGCTACGTATTTTGTTAGGGGAAAGTCTGGAACAAGTCTGGTTTAACGCGGGGCAATTAGTGGTGTTAGATCGAGGAAGATCTGCGGGAGTTTTACCAGGACAGATTTTCAAAGTTTTCGATGATATGGATCCTATCCTTAAGGATACAAGACTTGTGGAGCCTCGTTCAAAAGGCGAAGTGAAAATTGTTCATACCAGCGAAAACTCGAGTGTCGGATATATTTCAAAAAATAGAGTAGGAATTGAAGTGGGAGATGTTCTCATCTCTGGTGATCATTTGTCTGACGGAGAAACCAAGTTGAAATCGATTCGCGAGCCAGTTTATCTTGAGTAGTCTTAGTTTCCTATTTGCTTCCTTTCTCAGCTTGTCAAAATTAGCATTCCAATTTTAAACAACAGAGATGGATGTCTATCCCCACCTCTTAAAAACACTCGAAAATCCCGAATTAGTGGAAAAAACTCTTCTTTGGTGTTCCAAAAATGAAACGCATATTCATTTTCCGGAAAGTTTAAGTCCACTACTAAGCGAAATTTCCGGCCTACCCCCTATCTTGTTTGTTCGTGGAAATAGAGATTGTTTTAAATTACCGGCTCTGGCGGTGGTGGGTGCCCGAAAAGCGACCAATTATGGGCTAGCGTGTTCTTATCGGCTGTCGCGAGAACTGTCAGCTCTAGGAGTTTGTGTGGTGAGTGGATTAGCAAGAGGGATTGATGGGGCTAGTCACCGGGGAGCCCTCAGTAGCGGAGGTAAAACGATTGCTGTGATGGGTTCTGGCTTTGCCCATATTTATCCAAGAGAGCATCAGCGATTGGCCTTTGAAATTTTGGAGCAAGGGGGCAGTTGGTTGAGTGAGTATCCGCCCTTTGAACCGCCGCTGCCGTTTCATTTTCCAAAGAGAAATCGACTGATTTCGGGATTAAGTTTGGGAACACTCGTCATTGAAGCACGTAAGAAGAGCGGTTCATTGATTACTGCACTCTGTGGGTTGGAACAAGGTCGGGAAGTATTTGTTGTTCCCGGGCCCATTGATTCCGATCAGTTTTCTGGAGGACACGAGCTGATTCAAAATGGGGCAAAGCTCGTATTATCAGTTCGGGATATTCTTGAAGAACTACCTTTAAAACTGAAAATGAATCCTTTTCCGTTCGGGCAGTCTTTTACCCTAGTGGAATGGCTAGAAATTTATGGCCAGAAGGGACTATTACTTCTCGAAGAAGCTATAAAACGAGGACAAATATTTGAAACTGCTCCTCAGCGTTACCTTTCCACAAAAACTTCCGACGTCGAAGAATCTTGCCAAATGGTTATTTCTTAAGAACAATAAGAGAAAGTTTAAAACAACAAATTCAATACATTGCGACAAAAAATACTCAACATCTTAGGGTATCTTTCCCAGAGTCTTCAACAAAACAAGGACCTCGTTTATGATGCAGACCAAATTTGGGAAGAACTGAGTGCTCGAGGCTTTTCTGAAGAAGAAATTTTGGGGGCTCTCACCCACATTGAAAAAACTACTCTAGAAGAAATAGGTCCCTTTTGGAGTCAGGATATTCCCGTCTGTCGTGTTTATTCTCCAAAAGAGTCGAGTCAGATCAGTCGCAAAGCTCAAGGCTATCTTTGGAAATTAAAAGTTCGTGGTATTATCGATCACGCTTTGGAGGACGAAATCATTGAAAAGGCTATGAATTTAGAAGGCGAAACGGGAGTTCGAGAAATAAAAACCGTTGCAGCCCTTACCCTTTTCGGTTATGAGCACAAACTCCAAAGTGAATCTCAAACTGGGTTAACAGATTCATATTTAATTTAAGACATTTAATGGAAACAGCTAAAGTAAAAAAGAAAACTGCTTCAAAAACGAAAAAAACCTCAAGTAGCGATGCTGCGGTTAGATCGGGGCCTGTAAAAGGTTTAGTGGTCGTTGAGTCTCCCGCAAAAGCAAAGACTCTGAAAAAATATTTGGGAAAGAACTACGACGTAAAAGCATCGGTGGGACATATTCTTGATCTTCCGAAAAGTAACTTAGGTGTGGATCTAGAGCATGATTTTAATCCGACTTATGAATTAATTAAGGGAAAAACTAAAGTCGTCGAGGAGCTTAAAAAAGCTGCATTAAATGCCAATAAAATTTACCTAGCAGCCGACCCTGATCGCGAAGGGGAAGCCATTGCTTGGCACATCATCGAAGTGCTGAAACTCACCGAAAATCAAGTATATCGAGTTTTGTTTCACGAAATTACTAAACCTGCTGTTCTAAAAGCGATTGAAAATCCAGTTCGAATGTCGAAGGAGCGATACGAGTCTCAGCAAGCAAGACGAGTTTTGGATCGGTTAGTGGGTTACAAAATTTCTCCTCTTCTCTGGACTAAAGTTCGTCGAGGTTTATCTGCGGGGCGAGTGCAGAGTGTCGCAGTTAGAATGATTGTGGAGAGAGAAAAGGAGGTTTTGGCTTTTCAGCCCAAAGCGTATTGGACTATTGAAGCGCTTTTAGAATCTGACGGAAAAACTTTCCCGGCGCGGCTTGTAAGAGTGGGCGATAAAAAAATAGATAGAACGGATATTGATACCGAAGAATGGGCGAAGGAAATCATTAGTGATGTATCAAATTCACAATGGAAAATTTCAGGGGTAACTCAAAAACAAAGACGTCGTAACCCCGATCCGCCGTTTATTACTTCCACCTTGCAGCAAGAAGCTTCAAAGCGGCTGTATTTTAGCGCAAAAAAGACAATGACTCTGGCGCAACAGCTTTATGAAGGGGTTGAACTGGGTGAATTGGGTGCTCAGGGTTTAATTACGTACATGCGTACAGATTCGACTCGACTCTCCGACGAAGCGGTAAAGCACGCTCGTGAGATAATTCACAAAATTTTGGGAGATGAATATCTTCCCAAAGCTCCTTTAGAGTATCGAAACAAGAAAAACGCTCAAGATGCCCACGAAGCCGTAAGACCTACATCGGTTGAATTCACTCCTGAAGTAGTAAAGCCATATTTGGAATTAGATCAGTATCGTTTGTATGAGCTGATTTGGAAGCGCTACTTAGCCTCACAAATGGAACAAGCGATTTTTGATCAAACTTCGGTGGATATCGAAGTGACTGCGAAAAATGGCAAAGTATATGGTTTTAGAGCCAACGGTTCGATTCTAAGATTCGATGGATTTTTAGTGATGTGGAATTCAGAAGAAAAATCTTCTGAAGAAGCGGATGCTGTTAGTCTTCCCGATCTAAACGAAAAATCACGCTTACTTAATAAAGGGGCAAAAGACGAAAAGCATTTTACTCAGCCACCTCCGCGGTATTCCGAAAGCTCTTTAATTAAAGAACTTGAAGAAAAGGGAATTGGGCGCCCGTCCACTTACGCTTCTATTTTGAGCACCATTCAAGATAGAAAGTATGTTGAGAAAAAGGAAAATCGTTTTTATCCCACGGAGCTTGGAAATATTGTGACTGAGCTTCTCATTCAGAGTTTTTCAGAAATTCTAGACGTTAAGTTTACTGCGAATTTAGAGGATCAGCTGGACC
>JBJSXY010000197.1:0-2661 GCA_046086625.1 Pseudomonadota bacterium
CTCCCAAACAAGCAGGGCCTGATCTTTTTGGCGTTAAAGTAAGAATTCAGGGTGGAGCCTACCACGGGATTATCTTAGAAAAGAAATCATCGAGCCTCTATGTGGCTCTAGCCGATGTAGCAGATCACTTTTTAGAAAGACTCAATCGATTCAGTGACAGAACTCGTGTGAAAGAAAGAACACAAGAGCGGCGTTTACGATAGAGACCCTATTCCTCTGTGCAAGTTCCCTTCATTTCTTTGGCAAATGAAGCTTCGTGATTGATGAGTACAGCGGGGTATTCCCCTTTATCATTTTGAGAGCTCTTCACAATCATCTCTATTTCGGAGCCGGGCTTATCCGCATCTAAAAGCAAGTGATAGAGCTCGCCCAATTTTAAATCTACTTCTCGAATGACACTCATTTGGGGTTGGCCCTGATGTTCTATCTTCACTGGGGACTCTAACGAGCCATCTTCCAATTCTTTCAAAAACACAGTGCAAAATGGGGCGTAATTCATCACTGTGTGAACGCACGTAAGCTTTCGAACCCCCGCTTGTCCCGTGGAAGAAAACCAAACTGCGGCTAATAAAATAATTTTTGAGATTTTCATTCCCTTATTATATCAAAAGAGACTTTTTGCGCACTTTTCTCCTCCGATTTTCTATGTTGAAAAGAAGTTAGGAGGTTTTCGTTTTGTGAAACACTTCTTTCTCTTTCTTTCGGTCTTAGTTTTCTTAAGTGGATGTTCCGATCCTGCGCCCTTAGACGATGCTTACCCTGCTCCCCACCCCCCCATTCAGGATCTCCAAAATGATTTTCTGGTTCAAAGCGATGTGGGAGCTCTTATTGCTCTTCAATCTCCTGTGAAGTCTCAAGATAGACGAGGAGTTTGTTCTATTTTCTCTGCTATCGGGATCTTGGAATCTTGGATTAAGATTCGAAAAAACACTGTGCTCGATCTCTCGGAAAATTATCTTGCGTATATTGTAACGACCCAAATCACCCAGCGCCCGTTTTCGGGATCAACGGCCAGCGATAATTTTAGAGGCGTTCAAAAACGGGGACTTATAAATGAAGAAGTCTGGCCCTATGAGGGCCAAGATTGGACAAAACCAGAACTTTCTCAGCTTGAAATTGCGCTAAGAGATGCCACTTGTTTTTTTGTGGGTCTGAGACAGGATCTTTGTATTAAGACTCATAGAGATCCCTACCAGAATCCCTTTTTTGAAGAGGCTTCAACTTTTGCCAGGGAATTTAAAACAGAAAACACCCAAGCGATTCTTGTTTCCTCGCTTAGCGATATCCGCAATCGTATCCTGGTAAACGAACCCGTACTTCTGGAGATCGACTTCTTTTACGGGGCGTGGAACCATCGCAAAATGTCGGAACTTGGAATCGGCGAGCCAGATTCGGACAAATGGGACAAAGGAATGGTAGGAATTCCCACTTCTCTTGACGTCGCTTTATCCAAGCAGAAACCGGCCGGACACTCGCTCGTCATTGTTGGTTTTGATGATGTGGAGAGAGTCTATTATTTTAAAAATTCCTGGGGAACCGAAAGCTTTGGGTTAAAAAGTGACCTTTTAGGCCCGGGGACCACCCCTGGTTATGGAACTATCCCCTTCGAATATGCCCATCAATACGGGAGTTTCTATCGGATTGAGCCCTCCTTTTAACCAAACCCTAACCAGAAAACCCATTGCGGGGGTTGGGGGTCACTGCTATAACCCAGCCACTTTTTTAAGGAGTTTTTCATGAAGCGCTTTTTCTTGCCGACCTGGCTCTTTTTCTTGTCTCTACCCCTGTCTCCCCTTGCACAGGCCGCCCCAAATTTAGAAGAAAAGCCAACAGCTCTTGAGGTTAAAATTCCCTCTGGTCGATTCGTCGGCACTCTAGACATTCGTCCTTCCGATGTTTTTAAAGACACAGATAGTTTTCGAATGGAAAATTCGGTTTCTTTTGGATATCGCTTTCCTTCTCAGTTTCAAATGCTTTATCAACAGGAAATCTGGTCGAACCTCTCTTCTTCTCCAACTTTACCAGGGGGGCCCCAAGGAAGCGTCTTTGCTCGCGACGGGTTTTTTAGTTTCACCACCGACAAGTTTTGGAAAAGTGAAGATGAGTCTTGGTTCGCAACCTATGAGGGACGTGCGTATCTTCCGACTTTTGCAGCTCGACGAGATGCCGGCATGCTGACAGCAGTGCGGAACTATTTCATTTTAGGAAAAAAAGTGAACCCTTACTTAACCATGACTGTGACAGAGGCTCCCGTCCTACACCTCTATTCCCAAGATTCGTTTAACGGAAAAGCAAATCCAGTGTTTGAAAGTCGTTTTCAACTCAAAGCTGCTCTAAACCTGACTTCCCAACTCACCTTGGGACTTCCCTTGATTTGGCAAAGAACCAAAATGAGAGAAAGTGCGGGCGCTGCAAAAAGTGGAATTTGGGACAACTTTGTATGGATCAATCCCGAAATTTATTACGCTCTTGATAGCCATTACACGTTGGGACTCGCTTACTATGATCTGACGGGTCTTGCCAAAAATGACTTTTCAGATCTTCAAATTTTGGATGGCTTAAGAGACGGTGTCGTTCAGTTCATTTTTAAGGCGACTTTGTAGTTTCTGCGGAAGATTCCTTTAAAAGCTCGTCTCGTTTTTGTAAGAGTTGAGCTGCAAT
>JBJSXY010000198.1:0-4013 GCA_046086625.1 Pseudomonadota bacterium
GAGCTCACAAACAAGCTCTTGAAGCTGGAGAAAAAATAACTGGCTGTACCGTTCACACAGTGACTGAAGAACTTGATGGTGGGCCCATTATTCTTCAAAAGAGCTTGGAAATTTTTGAAAATGATACCGAAGAAAGTTTAACCAAACGACTTCTTCCTTTAGAACATCAAACTTACATTGAAGCTTTGAAATTACTCGCAAACCGATGCGCGACTTGAATGACTACGTAAAGAAGAACCAATTTAGAGATTAGCGTAAGAGCTAATCGGGCTTTATCAGGTTTTGGGAATCTTTGATACAAATTGAGCCGCGTAGCAGGGCCTTCTATGCCGAGTCCCCCAGGAATGAGTCTTAAGTGCGGTCTCATTTTTAATTGGCTCATGAGTTTGGGTCTAACACGTTTTTCATTTTGATCCAAGCTTCCCCTTGAGTCGTGGTTTCCCCTTTCTGGTTTTCGATAGAAAGAGCAATCCACAAAGAACTTGGCTCAGTCTTTTTTACAGTTCCTTTTACCGTTAACACATCTCCCGGATAGGTTACTTTTTTGAAACGAGCAGATAATTTTTCAACCCCGAAGTTTTTCTGAGGAAAATTGACACGAATAGATTCGGCCATAAACGCCATCGACAACATGCCATGCGCAATAACGGAGGGAAAACCAGCTGATTTAGCAAACTCAGGATCTAAATGAATCGGATTTGGATCTAACGATGCTTCGGCATACTGGCGCAACAACTCCACAGTAATAGGGCCCTTTTTGATTTCTTGAAGCAGTTGTCCTTCGACCCAATTCATGCGGAACCCTTTTGTTTCAAACGAATAACCATTTGGGCTTCGGAAGTCACTTTCTTGACTCCCGCACAGGTCACAATAGTTTCAAAGACTAGAAATTGCATGCCTCGCTTTTCTCGATTTTCTTTAATTCGAGTGGTTATTTCAGGCACATCGCCTACTTGCAGAGGAGCATGATACTCATAAGACTGATCGGTATGCAAAAGCTGCTGGATATCGGCTTTGATTTCTTTTAATAGGCCAAATTCCAATTCTCGAAATCGAGTGGGAAAAGTTAACGGAAACCCTTCTGATTCCGTCAAAGTAGCTTTTCTAAAAAGTTCTACTTCTTTCTCGGTAATGGGATTTAAAACGGCTCTTTTTTCCATGTTGCGTTTTTCTTTTCTTAAGCTAGTCTGGCGCCCATCCTAAGTCATAAGAAAGGCTTTCTGCAAGGTTGTTCTCAATGCGTACTTCTGTTTTGATTTTATATGCTTTCTGCATTTTTATGACAGCATTCTTAGGCGGTCTGCTGCCTCTTTTAATTCCCTCAAAAAACGATAATCACCTGAAATTGTTTGTAAGCTTGGGAGCAGGCCTACTTCTAGGAATGTCGTTTCTTCACATGTTACCGGAAGCAAGCCACTTACTTCCCCACTCCTTCGGGCTTTGGTTTTTGATGGGTTTCGTTCTTTTACTCATTCTGGAACGTTTTATTATGATTCATGCTTGTGATGAACACGGATGCCATTACCACACTGTGGGACTCACTGCTTTTTTTGGGCTTACTGTTCACGGAGTCATTGAAGGGCTTGCGTTGGGTTCAAGTCTCGTTTTGCCGCCTTTGGCGCTTCTGGTATTAGTTGCGATTTTGGCACATAAAGCTCCAGCGGGATTTGCGTTGACGTCTATTTTACGTTTAGCAGGAAAGTCCAAATCCCAAATTCTTCTTTTTTCGGCAGGAGTGGCTCTGTCGGGTCCTTTGGGCCTTTTGCTCGCTTATTTTTTCCTTCATTCGAAAGACTATCAAAGTGCTGCAGGATCCCTGCTAGCGCTTTCCGCAGGAACTTTTGTTTATATTGGGGCTTGTGATCTTCTTCCCGAACTTCATCGAGCGAGTGGGGAAAAACTCAAGCGTCTCTTCGTATTTATTTTAGGTTTGCTGATTAGTTACGGAAGCGGCATTCTTTTAGAGCACCACCACTGACGTTAAGGGCTATTTTTCTGAGCAGTAGGAACTCGCTCTTCTACTAGAGTTCCAATTTTCTTTTGAACTTTTTTGACCATTTCTTTATCTTTGTTTTGAGCTAGTTCCGCTGCTTTTTTGTAGAACTCTTTGGCTTTTGCGTATTCCTTTTGCTTTTCGTACACATCTCCTAAGTGTTCAAGAATAATGGCTTCATCAGGCTGAAGAGCCGCAGCACGTTCGAGGACTTCTTGGGCGTCTTTCAATTTGCCTTTCTTAAATAAAATCCACCCCAGAGAGTCTTCAATAAAACCGTCATTGGGTTTTAAGCTCATTGCCTTTCGAACATAAGTTTCGGCTTCATCGAGGTTTTCGCCCAGATCAGCAAAAAGGTAAGCCACGAAATTAAGCGCGTGATAATTTTCGGGATTAAGATTGATGATTTGTTTCATGCTGGAAATGGCACCTGGCTTGTCTCCTGTTTTTTCGAGCAAGACTCCTTTAAAGTACAATAGCTTTTCACTTTTTGGAAAAGCTTTTAGACCCTTATCAATGACTGCTAAGGATTTGGAATATTCTTTTTTGGCTTCAAAGAAAGCAGCGTGCATGTCGTAATAGCTTTCTTCTTCCGGATCGCTCTCCATGAGTTTTTTACTAAACTTCAATCCTTCGTCGTACTTTTTCTGTTCTTTTAGAATAAATCCAATATGCAACGCAGACTCTTTATACAGTGTTGAATCTTTGGTTACTTTTCTAAATTCTTTCAGCGAATCATTGAATTGCTTCATTTCTTCTAGAACCCAAGCTAAATAGAAACGCACATTTTCAGCTCCAGACTCTTCTTTTAAAATTCCTTCAAATACTTTTCGTGCCGAACTTAAGTTCTTTTTCTCAAAATAAATAAGACCGATTTTAACCCGAGCCGTGTAGTCATCGGGTTCACCTTTTTCGTACTCCAACAGCTCTTGAAGCGCTTTATCGGTTTGGCCATTTTGTAGATAAAGCTGAGCGAGTCTCTTTTTATAGGATCCTTCCCCTTGAATGCGGCTATAAACTTTAATGGCTTGTTCATTGTCATTGAGCTTTTCGTAGATGAGTCCTAGAGCTGATCCCGCTTCTACAAAAGAAGGTTTTAAGGCCAGCGCTTTATCTAGATCGGCTTTGGCTTTTTCAACGTTGTCTTGCTCTATGTACATTCGAGCTCGGTAAAAAAGAGCCATCACATTTTCTGGATTCTGCTCAATAACGCGACTTAAGGTTTCAATCCCTTCAAGAACTTTACCGCCCTCTGCATCGAGAATGCCTATTAAGAGAGGAGCTTTGGCGTTTGTGGGATCGAGCTCGGAAATTTTTTTATATTGCTCTTTTGCTTCATCATACTTCTTTAAGGAAGCGTAAATCCCAGCGAGCGTATTTCGATAATCGGTATTGCTGGGTTCGAGTTCGACTGCTTGTTTTCCAAACTGTTCTGCTTTTTCGGGTTGGTTAATGCGTAAATAGGTTTCAGCAAGTTGAGAATTAACGAGCGGACTCTTGGGATCCGCGGAACGGGCTTGCTCTAAAAATGGCAGAGCTTTTTCGAACTCACCTCTTAAGAGAAGTTCTTTGCCGCGCATATAAGCAATGCCCCCGTCGTCGGAGTTTGCTTGCGTTTCGTTGGCTTCGGAATCTGCCGCAAACCCGAGAGACAAGGAAAAGGTAATGAAGACGACCCCAATCAATAATTTAACTTGTTTCATAAAAATGGCTTTCACATCCCTCTTTTCGGAAGGGCTAGGAGAAAGCATGACAGAACTAATGTGGCAGTTTTTTGATAATTCAGTACTTTCACTACCAGAGCTAACCCATTGAACTTCTTCATTTTCACAAAGCAGTGAAATCACCATTTTACCTTCTTAATTCCTTCACAATGTTGCCATACACTGGAGAGTGACGAGTACTCAAGGCGGAGTAGTACGTTTAGTGAGGCTTTAAAGCATGAGACCTGTCTTAATCTTTTTCATAGTCGCATTTATATTAAGCGGCTGTGCTGCGATTTTTGGTCCCAATCCTAATT
>JBJSXY010000199.1:0-7611 GCA_046086625.1 Pseudomonadota bacterium
TTACAAAAGACATGGCAATAAAATCTACTCCTCGCTCCAAGCAAAACAGAATGTCATCATAATCTTTTTCCGTGATGCTTCTTGCTGAAAACGAGCTCTCTGGAGCACTAATTCCTTTGTTGGGTTTTAAAATTCCCCCATTCACCACTCTACATTTAAGTCCACGAGGTGTTTTTTCTTCAGCAATCAATTCGATTAAACCATCATCCAAAAGAATTGTATGTCCGGGAAGAACATCTTTTACAAAATCTTTGTATCCAGTGGGAATAATCGCTAAGTCGCCTTCCATTCCCCCAACCATCGGCTCTGTCACAATCAAAGCTTCTTTTCCATTTACAAGGTCCAGTTCACCGCTTTGAAATTTACCCACTCGAATTTTAGGACCTTGAATATCTGCCATAATCCCGATGGGCTTTCCCAAGCGAGGTTCCATTTCACGAACATAGCCAATGATTCGAGAAAATTCGGCATGATTTCCATGAGAAAAATTAAGACGAACGATGTCCATCCCTGCACGAGCCAGGGCTTCTAACTGCTCTGGAGTGCTAGTTGCTGGCCCTACGGTGCAAATGATTTTAGCTCTTCTTGTCACGGGTCACACGATAGCTAGAGTCAGGTTCAGTGTAAAGGTTACTGCAGAAAGAAAGATGCAAAGTGAACATTCTTAACCAGTGGTTTTTGAAAGTACTCATTGATTCTTCTTATCAACAGCTCTTTGTAATAGAGTTTCCCGGAAAGAGTGGAAAGCTGGTCGTATTCTTGCTCACGCGAAGTCTGCAAAATGAGGTTTTTAACTGCAGGTTGGTTCGATTTAAAGGCTTGCTTGGCTTCAACATCAAAAAACTCAATATCTACTTTTATTGCAAGCGTATGACTGATTTTTTCCTGGTTAATATTAGCAAATAGTTCATCTAAGCTCAGAAAGGGAACCATTTTGGCGCTCGCTGTTTCTCGCTTTTCGCCTTGAGGAGCCGCTTCATGCCCGCTTCCGTGCCCTCCTCCATGCCCTTCTTCAGCTTTGGCTTCAGCTTTCGCTTCGTGCCCGCCTCCTCCATGTTCAGTTTTGTCACTAGCTTTAGTTTCTGGTTCGTGACTCATTTGTACATGCTTGGAGTGTTTGGAAAGCTGATTAAACGCCGTCATACTTTGATAACAAATAAATGCAGTAGCGATTGCACTCACTGCCCCTAAACCTAGACCCAAAATTTTCAACATAGTTCCCCCGTTCTTTCTCATCAGTATAACCCAAAACAACGCGCCGCGTTTAATTGTGAAAAAAATTCCAAAATTGGTCGAGAGGGGCTTATGAATCGTGATAAAATTTCAACAGTTGAGAAATCTTTCTGTCATTTTTGTCATTCTTTTTGGCTTGAGTGGGCCTCTTCGCGCTGAAAATACTCCTGCTGAAGAACTTCCCGAAAAAGGAATTGAAATTTCTCAGGAAGAAGAAAGCGCTTCCGAAACGTACGAAGTTTCTTCTACAGATCGGAAAGAACATCTTTATCCATCCAATTGGGGTTCCGTTGGAATTTTTAGAACCCGCTCAGCAGAGAGCTTGCCCTCTGGAGCTTTGAGCTTTGGGATTGGCGGAGAATTTTACTCGGTCAGCAATGCTCCCGATTTCGGAACGGGAAGAGAAGCCAATTCAATCGCTGAAAATCTCTTTGTGGGTTATTCGCCTCTGACTAATCTTACTTTAGCTCTGGTCCGAAGAAATTCTTCCACAACTTTTGGTTCTCCTAAGCAGCTCATTTCTTCTTTGGGAGATTTCAACTTTTCGGCCGTCTATTCTTTTCCCATCAACGACAGCTTTGCTATTGCTCCCATAGGAAACTTTCTAATAGCTTCAAACTTCAATAGCCTTTCACCCGCAGTAAGCACTTTGAGTGGTGGCTTAGGGACACTCGCTACTTTTTCACTCTATCCGAGCACGGGACTTCCCCTCTTCTTTCATTTTAATTTGCTGTACCACATGCCCCAAATTAGATCGGCCAGCACAGGGCTTCTCGCTTCAGAAACTTTCTACGAGTTTAGCCGCTTTTCAACGCTCAACACTTCACTGGGGATCGAATATAAGATTGGCGATTTCATCCCTTTTTTAGAACTTCAACACACGCATCATTTTAATAGCTCGCTCGGTTGGGGCAACTCTCCCGCTAGATTGAGTTTCGGGGCTCGCTTTCTGCCTTTGGACAACAGGAGTTTAGCCCTACTTCTTGGAGCTGATTTGGCTATCAATCGGGGTTTTTCAAAAGGCACACTGGTCGCTGGGATTCCTTTCATGCCCGATTATCAGATCTTGGGCCAAGTGAGTTACACTTTTGGGATTACCCAAACCGAGAGAAAGCATTATTTCACTACTTCAGATGTCAATGTCGTAGATCGTAAATTTGTCATCAGAAAAAATATAAACTTTAAAGTGGGAAGCGCTGAACTGCTTCGGGATAGTTACAGTCTTCTCGATCAAATTGCTTCGGTCATCAAAGAAAATAAAGTGAGAAAGCTTTTGATTTCGGGACATACCGACTCCACTCACACCGAAGCTTACAACTTGAAACTTTCCTTAGCCCGAGCCAATTCGGTTAAGGCTTATTTAGTTTCCAAAGGAATTGCTGAAGACAGTTTAGTCACCCAAGGCTTTGGCAAGCGAAAACCTAAAGCGAGCAATGCAAGTGAACGGGGACGAAAATTAAACCGACGAGTTGAATTCTTTATTTTGGAGTAGTAGGTCGAAGCATCTGGCGAGGATCTAAAATCTTTTTCAATTCTTCTTGGGAAATTGACAACATCTCTGACGCCACTTCAAGAACAGTCCGGTTTTCCTGATAAGCTCGCTTTGCTATTTCGGCAGCTTTGTCGTACCCCACTTTTAACGCAAGCGGGGTTGCCAACATCAAATTTCGCTCTAAAAGCTCCGTCATACGTTCCGAATTAGCTCGGATACCTTGGACACATTTTTTATCAAACAGACCGATTCCATTGGCCAGTAATTCAATCGACTCTAAGAGAACATACGCAATGAGCGGCATCATGGTATTGAGTTCGAAATTACCGGAAGCAGCTGCCCAGGCTAGAGCACTGTCATTTCCAACGACTTTAGCGCACACTTGCAGAAGAGATTCGGCGATTACTGGATTTACTTTACCCGGCATTATACTGCTGCCCGGTTGAACTTCGGGAAGTGTAATTTCCGCAAGGCCAGCTCTAGGCCCACTGCCAAGCCACCTCAAATCGTTAGCAATTTTTGTTAAGGAAATCGCAAGAGTTCTGAGCGTACCACTCATTTCCAAGCAGCCGTCTTTGGAAGCTTGAGCTTCAAAGTGATTGCTAGCTTCCTTAAATTTAATTCCCAGTTTTTTTGATAATCGATTGCAAACTCGGTTACCAAATTCAGGATGGGTATTCACTCCTGTGCCAACAGCTGTTCCCCCAACTGCCAACTCTAAAAGACCAACAGATGATTTTTCAATCCGCTCCTGGCTCTTTTTTATTTGCTCGCTGTAGCCAGAGAACTCCTGCCCAAGAAGAATCGGAGTGGCATCTTGAAGATGCGTTCGTCCCACTTTCACTTCATTTTTAAATTCCTTGGACTTTTCATTAAGGGACTTCTCTAACGACTTCAAATGAGGAACCAGCTTTATTTGAACCGCGAGTCCTGCTGCTGCATGAATGGCCGTGGGAAAAATATCATTACTGGACTGTCCCTTATTGACGTGGTCGTTCGGATGAACCTTTTCTTTGCTTTTTTGAGAAGCCAGAGAAGCAATCACTTCATTAAAATTCATGTTGGTACTTGTCCCAGAACCAGTTTGAAATACGTCGACAGGAAACTGATTTCGATGCCCTCCACGAGCAATTTCCTCACAGGCTTTGATAATGGCTTTTGCTATTTTGGGTGTCAGAAGGCCAAGCTCCAAATTAACTTCGGCACAAGACTGCTTCAAAAGAGCAAAAGTCCTTAAAAACAAATCAGAGAACTTAAGCTGACTGATGGGGAAATTCTCAACGGCTTTCTGCGTGTTTGGACCCCAGAGTTTTTTAGTTGAATCTTGAGCACTCATGAGCTTTATAGAAAATCTAAAGGAACTAACTCCTCTTTAAGTTTTGGAATTAAACGTTGAAGCTCTCTCTCATCTCGAATTACAAAAACAGTATCCGATTTTTTGATAATTAAATTCATGTTCAGTAATTGGTCGAGCATTTCTTCCATCTGGTAGGAATTAATATCTAAGTAGTAATTCACGGTTTCGAAATTCAAAACAATGGCTTTTCCCTCCTGACAAGGCTGTCCGTGATAAGCCGAGAAATGTAACAACAGATACAAAAACCGTTCTGAGGGATGCGCGAGTCGAATCGTTTGCACCAAACGATTCATTCGATGAATTCGTTCATTGGAGATTCGAAGAGTTGCCTCTAACATTTCGATTACAAGCTGAGGTGAACTCTCATGAAGTTGCTTGATAGCTTTTTGTTCAAATTCCAAATAGGAAACTTCCCCGAGAGCTCGAGCCCCAAATGCCCGCGGGAACACATTCGACTCAACGAGGGCTTGTTCTCCCAACACATTCCCAGCTCCCAAATAGTTCACTACAATAGATTGCCCATTTTTTGAAGAAACCAACTCCACCATTCCTTGGGTAAGAATGATAAAGCTCGACGCAGGAAATCCTTGCTCAAATAAAAACTTCCCTGATTTGGCTTTTTTTCGAAACAGATCTAAAGCCGGCGAATCCCAAAAAAAATCATGTAATTTCATAGCGCTTCCTTGTCATTCCCTTATCGGAAAAAAAGGGACGCCTTGTTAACTTAAAAAAACACCTAAACGCTCTGCGTTATATTAGGACTTTTCTTGTCTTCAGCCACCTCTGCTCCTATGATGCCGAGAAACTTTTTGTCGGAATCAGGAGTACTTTTTTGGGCCAATCTCTTAAAAACTTTTTAAATCTTTTTGTTCTTATCCTAGGCCTTTTTGCTTTGCGATCATCGCTTGTGGAACCTTATGTAGTACCCACCGGATCCATGGAACCTACTTTGAAAACAGGCGATCGTCTTTACGCTTTAAAATGTGCGTACGATTTTAAATTTCCTTTTACCAATTGGACAGTTTTTCATTTGGGGGAAGTAAATCGGGGAGACGTGATTCTATTTCAAGCGCCCCATCGACCCGAAATGACTTATGTCAAACGAGCGATTGGACTTCCCGGAGATAGGTTAGAAATTCAAAACGGTGTTTTATACGTAAATGGGCAAGAAATGCAAAAAGTGGAGTATGCCGATCGCGGTGTTCTCTACGACATTGAAAGAAATTCAGATAAGCGTCTTTACGTTGAGAACCTCACGGGCAAGAAACACTTTGTTATTTTGGACTCAATGGCTGACGGAAATCCTAGCCGCTACTTGGAACCCATCACCGTTCCTGAAGGACATCTTTTTGCAGTAGGTGACAATCGAGATAATAGCTACGACTCTCGAGCTTGGGGCTTTGTTCCTATGAATAATCTCAAAGGCAAAGCGCTTTTTATTTGGTTTTCTGGATGGGATCCCCTCTTAAAAGAAAGTATGGTTCAACAACACTCACTCATTGAGCAAATTGCTTACTTTGCTGTTGATTTTTTCCGCTTCACTTGGGACTGGATTCGAGGAGAAGCTTGGATACGTTACGAGAAAATTGGAACTTTGATTCATTAAACCCATGGCTGATTTTGCTCATCTTCATTTACACTCTCAGTATAGCCTTCTGGAAAGTTCCATTCGTTTAGATGAGCTCTTTAAGCTTGCTTGTGAATACAAAATGTCTGCAGTTGGCTTGACCGATCATGGCAACATGTTCGGAGCCGTTGATTTTTATTTAAAAGCAAAAAAATATGGCCTGAAACCAGTGTTGGGATGTGAAGTGTATTTGGCTCCCGGAGGCAGGCTGCTTCGGGGGAATACTGGGAATGCAGATGAAGAAATTGCACCTTATGCGACGGGGAGATCAGGTCTTCAGCACTTGGTCCTCTTGGTTCAAAATGAAATCGGTTATAAAAATTTAAGCAAATTAGTAAGTGCGGGTTATCTCGAGGGCTTTTATTACCGGCCTCGAATCGACAAAGAATTACTTGCACAACACGCTGAAGGACTCATCGCAACATCTGCTTGCCTCAAAGGGGAAGTCACCAGTGCTGCGCTCATCGGAGATATGGATAGAGCCCGAGAAGCCGCCAAATGGTTTCAACAAGTTTTTCCCGGACGTTTTTATTTGGAAATGCAACAAAATGGATTGCACCAGCAAATGGTTGTTAATGACCGTTTCCAAGAACTCTCCAAGGAACTGGGCATCCCTTTAGTTGCGACGGCAGACTGTCACTATTTAAGACGAGAAGATGCACTCTCCCAAGAAGTTCTGATGGCAATTCAGACTGGCAAAAAAATGGAAGAAATGTCTGGCGCTTCGTTAGTAAGCCAAGAGTTTTACTTTAAATCGCAAGAAATCATGAAGCAGGAGTTTTCCTTCTGTCCAGACGCGATCGAAAACACTCTTAAAATTGTAGATTCCTGTCATTTTGAATTTAAATTCAAAGATGAAGACGGAAAGAAAATTTACCATTTTCCAAAATTTGATCCACCCAAAGGTCTCACTCAGCAGGAACATCTCATTCAGCTTTCACAAGAGGGCTTAAAAACTCGCTTAGAAGAAGCAACCAAATATCAAAACCGTTTTTTTTCAGCTGATGATTTGAAAAAATATGATGAACGCCTCCAAAAGGAACTCGGAATTATCAATTCAATGGGCTTCACTGGGTATTTTTTAATCGTTCAGGATTTTATTGGGTTTGCAAAAAAGGAGGGCATTCCAGTGGGGCCTGGCCGCGGGTCAGGGGCTGGAAGTTTAGTAGCTTACTGTTTACGAATTACCGATTTAGATCCGCTGGAGCACGGACTTCTTTTTGAGCGTTTCTTAAATCCAGAGCGCGTTTCTCTTCCCGATTTCGACGTCGACTTTTGTATGGATAGACGCCCTGAGGTCATTGAGTATGTATCTCAGAAATATGGAAAAGATTGCGTAGCCCAAATCATCACTTTCGGAAACTTAAAAGCCAGAGGCGTAACCAGAGATGTGGGCCGAGTAATGGGGATGCTCGCCCAAGACGTAGATAAGATAGCCAAACTCGTTCCAGAAGAAATCAATATTACCCTCAGTGAGGCTTTTGAAAAAGAACCACGCCTCAAGAGCTTAACGGAAACTGATCCTCAAATTCATACACTTTTTGAAATCAGTCGAAGAATTGAAGGCCTCTATCGACATGCGGGAATCCATGCAGCAGGACTTGTCATCTCGAATCGCCCGATGGTGGAACACTGCCCTTTGTATCGAGGTAAAAATGATGAACTAGTCATCCAATACGACATGAAAAAAGCCGAGGAAATTGGGCTTATCAAATTCGACTTTTTGGGATTAAAAACTCTTACTTTCTTGAAAAAAGCTGAAGCTCTCGTCAATGAAAAACACCCAGAAGCACACCTTGAATTAGACAGAATCAGTCTGGCAGATCCAAAAACTTTTGAACTTCTATGTCAGGGCGATACGAACGGTATTTTCCAATTAGAAAGTTCTGGAATGCAGGATCT
>JBJSXY010000200.1:0-9935 GCA_046086625.1 Pseudomonadota bacterium
GTTTTTTGTTTTTTCGGGCCCCTTGTTCGCTCAAACAAAACTGCTCCTGATTGGCGGCGGAGACTACCCGCAAGAAACGCTCAAACTCATGGCGAAATGGGCCGGAGGTAAAGACTCAAAAATTATGGCTCTTACTTGGGCAACAGACGATACCGAGTACGCTCTCGAACATTTGAAGGAATCTTTTTCTGAGTTGGGTGAAGAAGCTCCGAAAGAAATCATTGCGCCTCCTTATCCCGGACATGACGACTATTCTAAAGAAGAATTCTTAAAACTTCTAAAAGAAGTCGGCGGAGTCATGATCTCAGGAGGAGATCAAATCGTTCTCATGGAGCGACTGATGAGCGAACCTGAATTTCTTCCCGCCATTCACGAAGCTTACCAACGAGGAGTGGTGTTTGCAGGAAATAGCGCGGGAACCGCAGCTGCTTCAGAAACCATGCTCACAGGAGAAGGCGACTTTCAAGTGATAGCTCCTGGAAAAACAGAAGTTGCAACAGGTATTGGGTTTCTCAAAGATGTGGTTATCGACCAGCATTTTCTTGCGCGAAAAAGACAAAACCGAATTATGTCCGTTCTTCTGACTTCTAAAGAAAGAATCGCTTTTGGCATTGATGAGGACTGCACTTTGGCTATAGAAGATGGCCGAAAAGCAACGGTGATCGGACCTAGCATGGTTCAAAGCTTTGATAATCGAGAAGATCGTAACAAATTTGTCTCAGTTCTGCTGTATCCGGGAACTAAATTTGATATCATTACAGGTATCTATGAGTCGATACCTCAGCCTAGACACTGAAGCCACTGGTCTTGAAGTTGATTGTTACTTAATTCAAGTTGCCTTAGTTCCTATAGATGGAACGTCAAAAACCATTCTGACAGAATGGGGTAAAGAAGTTCTGATTCAATGCCCAAGCTTCGAAGAATTAAAGCCCAAACTCAACCCTTGGGTCCTCGAACATAATGAAGACTTAATTCGAAAAGCTCATCGAGATGGCATTTCTCCTTCTGATTTTAAAAAATGGATGGAAAACTATCTCCTGGCTCCAGAGATTAAAACCTATTTCAAAAATGAACGCCCTACTCTTTTAGGAAAGTCGATGAGCGCACTCGATATTCCAGTACTCACCCGCTATTTGGGAAAAGAATTCATGGAAAAGTATTTTCATCACCACACTTTGGATCTCACTTGTGTGGCAAGATTTTTAACGGACACTGGAAAGCTACCTACAGGATGTTACAGCACATCGAAATTACTCCAACACTTTAAGATTCGTCACAAAGCTGAACACACCGCTTTATCTGATGCAAGTGACATGGGACAAGTTTATTTCAAGCTGATTGAGCTTCTTAAAAGCCAGTGACGCCACTTAAGGAAATTCTCCATAACGCCATTCGAATTCGATGTCCTCGATGCGGACAAGGGAAACTATTTTTCGCCTGGGCAGAACTAGTAGAGAAATGTGAGAAGTGCCGTCTTAAAATTCGAGTCAGAGAACCAGACACTTGGTTTTTTATGTACATGAGCACCGCTGCCATCACAGGAATTTTTGTAACCTGCATGCTGCTACTTCCCGCCCCTAAGAATCAAACAATTGCAGCGCTTTTAATCGGAATGGGAGCCATAGGAATTTTCTTCCTCACGACTCCCCTCCGAAAGAGCTTGGCGCTAGCTCTCGAGTATTTCACCGACTCACGGTCTGAACACTCTCGCTACCCGGATGAGTGATTTTTAACTCACTCACGGACATTCAGAAGCTAGTATCCGACACATAGCAGGCTCTTGAGAGCCTTCTCTGCAGTATCTAAGAGCAGTCTCTTCTGCTTGCACTCGGCTCGCATTTCGGCCCCATCCATATTCATAAGCCGCATCGTCGCCCACGGCAAAAGCCAGGCATTGATTTTGAACTTGAACCATTTCTTCACAATCTGCTTTTCCGCAACTGGCTTTAGCCGCGGTCTTTGCAGAACTGGAATTCATGTCTTTGGAGAGTCCAATTTCTCCAGTGGAATTCGATCTAAAGAGTGAAATAAAAATAGGTTTTAAATCAAAAGTGACAAGTCCCCTAAAACCACTTCCCGCAAGTTTCCCCATCATAATTTTAACGGGTGCTGGGGCATCCGCAGGAATTACTTCTCGAGCTTCGCAAGTTCCATCAGATCGTTCTGCATAATCAAAAGCTGTTTCTGGATTAATGCAAGCTAACTCATTTGACCACGTCGGTCTCCATTCCGAAGCATCAGGATCTGTGCTGCTGGTTGTTGCGAAAGCATAAATCCCTTTTTCCGAGGGGAAAGGACCTAGCTTTGAGCATTTATTTCGGGGAACTTTCCACCAACCTTGAGTTCTAAATTCGTTCCTCTCAAAGAAACGAATGGCAACATAGAGCTCTGGAAAATCGGTATCGTTACACACTCCCACATAGGTTTCCGGTGCGGGTCGAACGTCATTTAAAACTGTGGGAAGACACATTTCACCGGCTGCTCCCGCAACACAAGCAATAGTCTCCACGAATCCATCAAGAAGCGAACCCCCTGCTTCGGCGCAGTCTTTTCCTTCTTTTTTTGTAGCATAGCTATCGAGGTCCCCTTGACCAACAAATAAAGTTACTTTGGGCTCACCCTGTTTTTTCTCAATGGATTTAAATCGCTCAGTCTCACTTCCACACCGTTTAACGCCTATGGCAGTCGCCGTTGCGCTCTCTTGGTAGTAATTAAGTCTCACCGAAATTTTTCCTTCTTGAGAAACTTCGAACTCTCCTTTTTGATGAGGCATTACGTTCCAATAACCTTCCGTCACGATTTCGTCCTCGGTTTCAAAAGAGCGGGTCAGATACACGCCCCGGTCTGCTGTGTTGTCGATGATGATTTTCCGCTCGCTTGCAAATGCGGTTAGTCCCAATAGAAAAAAAAGAAAAAAATGTCTCTTCATAGAAACGTCCTCCATTTCGAAGCGAACAAGTGCAATGGGGAGGCCACGAAATTTCGAGCGTGAGATTAGAAAAAAAATTTCACAATGAAGCGATAAAAAATTTAAATTGCAAGAATTGGAGCGGGACACGGGTCTCGAACCCGCAACCTCCACCTTGGCAAGGTGGCGCTCTAGCCAATTGAGCTAGTCCCGCGCTTTGGGAAAATCGAATTCTGAAAAGTAGTGGCTTTTTCTCTCGTTGTAAAGCTTCGCTGGCCGAAGACTGAAAGCGTATTCAAAATGGACAAAATCACTGCATAGAACTTGGCTTCAAAAAGAGTACACTCCGAGTGGGTGATTTATTTAGTTAATAATAACAAATACTTGTGTTCGGCATGTTGAAGTGTAGCCAGTTTAGTCAGTCGCACAGAACTCTGGGCGAGAATTTTGAAGAAGCAAGAACCTCATCTTTGGGTAGAACGAGTAACTTGGCGGACTTCTTCAGATTTGAAAATCCGGGCCCACCCCTTGCACACCTTCAAGGTAAGGAAATCCATGTTGACGACGAAGTACATTCAAATTGCGCTTCTATTTTTCGCGCTCCTTTGTATGGCGGATAAGGGGTGGGGGAGTTTTAAGCCAGCGTCTGGTCAACATTCTCAGGCTACTGATAAAGATAATTGTGAACCCCCTAAAGTTCCAAACGGTAGTGACTGCCTTGATCCCGAATCTGCCTCATTAGCTGATTTGGGAAAAATAGAGAACCTTGCAGACCTACCAGAGGAAACTAAAACTAAAATTGAAGAAAATCTTGCAAAAATACTTTTCGGCGATCCCGATGTCGATGCTCAAACAATGGATGAGGGATTTCGCATCCTCACGGAAATGAATAAAAAGAAGGAGAAGGAAGTTGAAAATCCCCCCACCTCAGGCTTGTTAAACATGCCTTCGGGAGGAATGCCAGATGTCCCTTCCCAAGAACTTCGCAGACTTCAAGTGGTCCCTTTGACTCCGAACACGGCTCAACAGACTGGGGTCGGAATGGGCCAAGTAACGCCACCGGTGTACGGGCCTCCACTCCCACCGCCAAATTCACCTTATCAGAAATATCCTAATTCCTTTGGTAACCCCTCTCCATCTGAGTTATCTGGCGGCGGCGGAGGCCCCTCGATTAGTTCTGATCTTTGTCCAAGCTGCTCTAGAGTGCTCTCACCAACAGCATCGCCACCAACAGGCTCTTCTCGAAATCTAAGTTCGGATACTCAATCAATTCCTCTACCGGCTCCAGGCGATATTGGTGGAACATCAACTAGATCCAGCGGAGGGAGTAGTTCGACGAAGCGTTCTTCGTCAGCTACTACAGGGCACGCCGCTGGAAACTCGGGCACCACGACGGGCACCACAGGTACCACCGGCGCGATGGTAGATTCAAACAGAGCACCTTCTAGTTTAGAAGGGCCTTCTTCCCCCATTTTTTCCGTTCCAGGTAATACTTTAGCCGCTGGTTCAAACGCTTCGAGCAGTCCACCCCCACCTCCACCCCCAACAACGAGAGAGAAGGAAACTCCAGCGACTAGGGAAGCAACCGCGCCTGCTGCCAAACTGCCCCCCGCTGTATCTGCTCCGCAAGGATTTATTTCCGTCGCGGAGGTAGGAAAACCAGCAACTGGCATCCCCTCAGCGACTACGACTACGACTCCGGCAGTGGCAGTGAACGATGGAACAACTGGTGATTCTCGTCGAAGAACAACAACGGAAGGTACCGGCACGCCCCCAGCTTTAAGAAGTTACGCCAGCAATGACAGTCTAATAATAAAGCCATCGGGCCCTAATGACGCTCCAAAAAAGTCCGAAGCTAGCCCCTCTACCGACTCCCTTCCGGAATTTTCGCCTTCCAAAGTTATTAATCCCGCGGTGGGAGAAAAACCTACCTCGACAAAACCCAATAAAGTCTCTGTTCCCCGATTAGGCAATGCCTCTGATCTTTTAGACGTGGCTGACGAAATTACTGAAAAAACGTCCGGGACGGTTAATAATTCAAAGATATCTAAACCTGAAATAACCACAAGAGCACAGCCAGTTTCCAAAGAGGAAACCTTTGCAGCAGATCCTACAAAGTTTAGACTCCCTAATCTGAATGTCAGACCTCTCGGAAGAGGGCTTGAGGAGTTTATGAGAGATGTCGCAAGGGCCGATGCAGCTCCTCCCGAAGGATTAACAACTAATACGACAACTCCAGTTCAAGCGAGCGTGCGTCCTTCCCGAACTGTGATACCGACCCGAGGCTTAGCAACCAATCCTGGCAATCTGGAAAAACTGGGTGCCCAGTTAGATGCTCAAGTAAGAAAAGTTGAAAGAACAGTGAAAACCTGGGCAAAAGGCTTCTTAAATTCCTTCCTTTGGAAGTAGCTATTCCCCATCCCCAATTCCTTGCCAAAGCTAAGACCCCTTGTTACTCGTTGGAGATGACAAACAATCTTTTTAAAAGCTTTATTCCCAGTGACAAAACCATTCCCGAATTTTCGCTTTTGCCGATTCTCATTGGATCAGTTTTGGGAATCGTCTTCGGAGCTTCGTCTCTCTACTTAGCTCTCAAAGTCGGAATGACTGTCAGCGCTTCTATTCCCGTAGCTGTTCTCTCGATTACGTTGTTTCGAGGTCTTTCTAAAGCGCTGGGTTTACGAAACACTACCATTTTAGAAAACAATATCACCCAAGCCACTGGCAGCGCTGGGGAATCCATTGCATTCGGAGTTGCTGTCACTATGCCTGCTCTTCTTATTCTTGGCTATGATATGGAACTTTCTCGAATCATGCTTGTCGCAGTTCTCGGAGGTCTTTTGGGAGTTCTCATGATGATTCCCTTACGACACGGCCTTATTGTGAAAGCACATGGGGAGCTTGCTTTTCCTGAAGGCACCGCTTGTGCTGAAGTTCTCATGGCAGGTGAAAAAGGCGGAACTTCGGCGCGTACCGTATTCACTGGTTTTTTCTTAGGCCTTTTTTATAAAATTTCTAATGCTGGCTTAAAACTTTTTAAAGAAGTGCCAGAAAAAACTTTGTCGTTTTTTAAAGGCGCTTCTGTTTCCATGGAAGTTTCTCCTGAGCTCCTAGGCGTGGGTTACATCATTGGCCCCCGCATTTCTTGCATCATGCTGGGGGGCGGAATTTTAGCAAGCTGGGTTCTTATCCCCATGATTAAACTCTTCGGCGATGGCCTTACTTCTCCGCTTTATCCAGCCACCGCTCTCATTTCTCAAATGTCACTTCATGAAATTTGGCGATCGTATGTTTTGTATATTGGAGCCGGTGCTGTGGCAGCAGGTGGCATTATCAGTCTTCTCCAGAATGTCCCGACCATCATTCACGGAGCTGTCTCGGGTCTGAAAAGTGTTTTTGCCCCGTCTGATAAAACGAATGAGATTTCTAGAACCGAAAGAGATCTGCCTTTCACGGTGGTCTTAGTCGGCGTTGCTGGAATTATTGGTGCTATTTGGTTTGCTCCGAGTCTCCACATGAATTTATTGGGAGCTCTTCTTATTGTGGTATTTGGATTTCTTTTTGTGACAGTAAGCTCGAGGCTTACTGGAGAAATTGGCTCTTCTTCAAATCCTATTTCGGGAATGACTGTCGCCACTCTTCTTCTGACTTGCCTCGTCTTTGTGTTAATAGGCTGGGTGGGACCAGAATACCGAGTGACGGCTCTGAGTGTCGCTGCCATTGTCTGTGTGGCGGCTTCGAATGGCGGAACCACCTCTCAAGATTTAAAAACGGGATTTATTTTGGGGGGCACTCCCAAATTTCAACAAATGGGTATTTTAATTGGCGCTGTTTCTTCAGCTCTTGTCATTGGCGTTACTCTTAAAATCCTGAATGAAGCGTCTACTATTTACTCCAAAAACGCTGTGGCTAAAGGCGCTCGAGTGGAAGATGTTGCATCTTTAAAAGAAATTCAAAAAGCCCCCGGGGATTCTACGGATTATCATGTGCTTCGACTCCTTGACACGCCTAAGACGGGCAGTCTCTCCGCTTTGCGACCCGGTAAATACTTAGTCAACTCTTCGGGTGAAGTCGTGTACTTGGTCGACCCAGGAATCAACGGCAGTCTTTCAGCCAAAGATGACGGAACCCTAGTGCCCAAATACGAAGCGCCTAAAGCACAGCTCATGTCGCTCATTATTGATGGGATTCTCACGCAAAAACTTCCCTGGGGACTCGTACTCCTAGGGGTTTCTATTGCGCTGGTGCTCGAACTTTGCGGAATAGCAGCTCTTCCGTTTGCCGTCGGCGTTTACTTGCCTCTTTCGGCTTCCTCACCCATTTTTGCAGGGGGAATGGTGCGCTGGTTGATTGAAAAAATTCAATCTAAAAGAAAACTGAAACTCACTGACGAAGAAAAAGAATCGGGACCCGGAGTTCTCTTTTCTTCAGGCCTGATTGCCGGAGGTTCGATTGCGGGAATTCTTTTAGCGTTTTTAAATCTTAAAGACAATGTGATGAAGGATCTGAACTTAGGATCCCATTTTGCACTTTCTCAAGAAAGTGAGCTGTTACCCATGGTTGTTTTTGGGGGGCTCTGCTTCGTTCTTTTTGTGACGGGGCTAGCTCGTAAAAAAGCTTAGCCGCCGCCCGGATTTAAGTAGAACGGATAAGCACTCACTTCCGTTACTACAGGTGCTTCTGGCTTCGGAAAGATCCAAGTTTTTATTTTTGAAGCAATACAGTTTTCTAACGAAGCATCGCCCAAAGTGCTTTCTTTGGTAGCCGCATAAGAAACAATCCCATTTGGCTGAATATTAAACGCCATGACTACTTTCCCTCTTAAGCCAGGGTTTCTTTGCAAAGCCGATTCGTAACACGAACGAATTTCCGAACGGTGCCTTGCCACTACTGCATTGATGATGTCTTTCGATAAACCCGAGAGGACCTGTACGTTTTCAGAAACAATATTAATCGCCTGCTCGCCCTTCTGCCCGAAACGACCAGGTCCTGAAATTCCTTCTCCAATTCCTTCTCCGTAAGAGCCTCGGCCTAAGCCTCCAGTAGATGGGCCATCAATACCAACGGTTTTTCCGCCCCCGCCAGCTTGCACCCCTTTTAAGCCTTTACCGCCGGCTCCACCTGTTTCTTCGAGTGATTTTCCACGAGCGCCTTGAACTGCTTTTCCGAAATCATCAAATCCGCCTGGCCCTTCGGGCCCAGCTCCTGCTCCCCCTAAGAGATTCTGAGCATCTTTGGAAGCAGCTCCCTGACTGAAAGCTTTTAGAAGTCCTACCTTTTTGGCTCTATCAGCATCCACCACTTTGCGATTGGGTACTGGCTTCGTCACCGATGGCGTTGGGGTGGGTTGGCTGCTACTTGCCTCTTTAGGTTTCGATTTCGGTTGAGTGCTTTGAGCCGGTTCAGCTTTTTTAGGAGCTTCTTTCTTCCCAGCCTCGCCTTCGGCTCCAGCTGCAGGACCTCCCTGACCCGATACCGAACCCCCAGCTTGAGGACTCTCTCCTTTAGCTATCAAACCATCTTTTGGCGATGGAATCTTGGGACGCTTCTTAATAACGATTTTTTGAAACCGTTCGGGAATTTCATCAATAGTCACTGGAACTGGTTTTGGAAGTAATGAAAGCCCAATCATCATGAGTAGGAACAACAACGTCGACCCAATTGTCGTTCTAATCAAAAGCGCATCCTTCTCCATGAATGGAGGTGGCTTAATTCGAGGCGCCGGCTTTACATACAACATGAAAAAGTTGACGTTCCCAATGGCGAGTTTCGCAAAATCATCTTGTTGAAGCTTGAGAGTGTAGTAGTCGGCCTGTCTCTTTACAAATTTTTCATTTTTTAAATCAGCAACGTTATAAATTTTATCTCTGGCTCTGACTGTTCCACTCATTTTTTCAGTAAATGAGAGAGTTGCACTGCCATCTTCATTTAAATTGACCAGCGGAAACTCGTCACTAATCCCAACACTCGGAATAATATATTCGTTTCTGGGACTCTCCCCTACAGTTATCAAAGCTTCATCATAGTAGTTGGAAACATCTAAAATATGATCTCCCCAAAGCACCGTGAGCTCGAGCTCTCGTGCATGCTCCGGAACATCAAAAGCTTTTTCCAATTCCTCAGGAAGGATATCATCGTCAGACGTTCTCTCTCTTCTATCTGAAATTCGACGTTCAAGACTTGTAATATCAAAAGTTCGACGTTCTTCCCGCCGTCTTTGGCCAACCCGCCTGTCTTCATTGAGATCGGGTAGTTTTTGCTCCTCCGTATGGGATTCCTCATAGCGACGATCCCCTTGCCGACGTTCTTCCAAACGCTTTTCTTCCGGAAAAGCATCCATTTTCCGCCGATCAGGTCCACGTCTTTCCATTTTTTCCATCAAAGAGCGATCGATCTCAACTTGAGTAGCTACTCCTTCCGCTGCATCAGTTGCTTTAGAAGCAGGGGCCTCAGTTGGAATTCCAGAACCTTTTTCTATTTTGAGATCAACAAATCCTAAACGAATCGTGTCTCCGAAATTCAATTTGCTTTCTAAAACTTTTTTGCCATTTACATAAGTTCCATGACTGCTGGCTAGATCCGTAATCACAACCGAATTGCCTTTTACTTCAATCAGAGCGTGAATTCGAGATACACGAGGATCATCCACTCTCAAGTCGGCAGACAACACGCGTCCCAAAACAATTTTGTCTTTTATAAACTCGGAAACTTGAATCACTTTACCATCAGCAAGAAGGTCTAATCGGATTGGGATGATTCCGTCAGCTTGTGGCGTATTTAATTTGGCGTCCATGGTTCTTCTCTATTTTAACAAGCGAGATGAATCGATCACCTCGGCATCGAAATTTTCTCGTATCCGGATAATGCTTTTACCCTTCACTTGTTTAATGTTGGAAATGTAGGCTCCCGACGGTTTGTTATAGAGCCCTTCAATCCCAGTACCTTCAAAATCGTAGGACGTTTTTTTCTTGTACTTTACAACGGTTCCGTCTGATCTTTTTTCAACAATGAAATCGCCCTCTTCACT
>JBJSXY010000201.1:0-3513 GCA_046086625.1 Pseudomonadota bacterium
GCAGTCTTTTGGGAACAGAAGAAGCCCTAGATCCTGAATTTCCGATTGATTATCTTGTCTTTTCTTCTGGCGCCGGCATCTATGATTGGCAAAAAAAACAATTGGTTCATCACCATTGTTTAAATCACAATCAAGTAGAATACCTTCATGGATATCTGCAGCAGATTTCCTCGAAAAGTATTTCTTTGGATTTTATTATTCAACTCGAAACACCCCACACCCACCGCTTTTTATTCACTCCGGAAAATCACAACAATTTGGACTTTATTTCCAGGTTGAAACACCATCAACTCCATGGGGCCCCTCTCCAAAACGATAACCTCCCTCACGCTGCAAGTGAATTTATTGTGATTCAAGCTCCTGAAACGGGATCGCTCACTTATGAAAAAATAAAAAGCGATTTGACGCCAGATTTTAACGTAGTTCGAGCGACTTCTCCAATTGACGCAAAATCAGTTTGGATTGAAATTTTTCATGCCGAGGCCTCCAAAGGACATGCAGCTGATTGGATTCGAGAAAAGCATCGGATTCCGAAAGCACAAACGTTTGCTCTGGGAAACGATTACAATGATTTACAGCTTTTATCGTGGGCAGAAAACCCTCTCGTGGTAGGGGATGCGGCGCCCGAGCTTTTAGAAAAGTATCAAGCAGTGGCTCAGCATTCGGAAAATGCCTTGGCTCACGCTTTAGAGATTTGGTTAAAAAAATTAGCTCGCTAGGGAAATGCTTTGGGCTTTCTTAATAAATAATCGATTTTCTAAAAGCAGGTAATCCATTTCGGTCGTCAAAAAACAGCGAATGGCATCTTCGTCTGTTAGGACAATAGGCTCACTATCATTGAAAGACGTATTAATCAGCATCGGTACACCCGTTTGCTTTCGAAAAGCTTCAATGAGATTCCAATAGAAAGGTTGTAATTTCTGGTTTACTGACTGAATTCGACAAGAACCATCGGCATGGACAACTCCCGCAATTTTCTGTCTCATGGATGGACGAACTGGAAAAACTGCTTCCATAGTAGGCGCATAAAAACTGTTTTCAAACCATTGACCTTGATGTTCCATCAAAACTGAAGCTGCAAAAGGCCGAAAACTTTCTCGATGCTTCACTCGAGCATTGAGGCGATCTTTCATATTGGCTTGCCTAGGATCTGCCAAAATACTGCGATTTCCCAAGGCGCGAGGTCCAAACTCCAGACGATCCCTCGCGACGCCAATTATTTTTCCTTGAGAAATTTCCTGAGCGAGAAAATCAACGAGCTGATTTTCTCTTTGGAATAAAACTTCTTCCAAAGCATCACTTACTTGAAGAGGCTTCTTGAAATTGGGCCTCGGACCAAGAAGCGCCCAACTCGAATGCTCTGAAAGAGTCGAAACGGGGCCTCCATGAGCTGATATCGCAGCTCCTACTGCCAGTCCTGCATCATGAGACGCTGGGGCCACAAAAACATCTTTAAACTTGGAGTTTTGGGGAATTTTTCCTACCCAGACACTGTTATGAGCACACCCACCAGACAATGCGAGAGTTTCTGTATCAACTTGAGAACTCAAGTAAGACAAAAGATGATTTGCAATTTCCTCGAAACGAACTTGGACCGATTTGGCCAGGTTCCAATAATCCTCGCTTAAGTGATCTTTTGGTTTTCGAGGAGGCAGTCCTAAAATAGCTGTTAAGTAAGGCGCATTGAAAAGCGGTGCAACCTGCGGTTGAGAACCCACGACAGAAAACACTCTCTTATTTCGAAGGACGGGAAAGGCTTCTAAGTTAATTCGAAATCCAAACGGTGCCACGTCTCGAACCAGGTTCCTCATTTGGGTGATAAAAGTTGGTTTTCCCAGACTTGAAAGTCCCATTACTTTAAACTCGTCTCCAAAGTAGGGAAATCCTAAATACTGAGTCATGGCTGTGTAGAAAAACCCAAGGGAATGAGGATAAGTCACTCTATCTAAGATCTTCACTCCCTGCTTGGTCGTTTTTCCAATCGTAGCAGAGACAAAATCTCCCTGCCCGTCAAAGGAGAGCAAAGCCTGATTTTCGGAATCAGAAAGATATCGAGAACTCAACAAGTGAGCTTTGTGATGTTCGCAGAAAATTTTTTTCGCCCGGCTCAATCCATTTAAAGAAAGCCAACCCGATAAACTTTGGGGTGAATTGGACGGCCGCCCTAATCCTCGAAAAAGAAGCTGCGGCTGTGACATCGCTAAGCTCAGTTTTTTAGTAAGCTGATTCCAAGGATCTCTTGCAATGGCAATGACTCGCACGTCCGATGCAGTGAGTCCTGCCTCACTTAAACAATAACGAGTCGCTTCGGTTGGAAACTCTGCATAATGCTTCAGTCGATTAAATCGTTCTTCTTCGGCAGCAGCAATTATTTTCCCATCCACAATAAGAGCTGCTGAGGAATCTCCGTGGCCATAGCTAATACCTAAAATAATGTTGGGTCGGTGGGGCATAGGGAATTATCTATTAAGTTTATCCTCAATTGCGTCGATACTCCATCTGAGAATGAAATCTCGGTTGCTTTAAGGCTGGATGCCTAATTCCTCATGACGCTTCCAATCCCCGAAAATCTTCATCTAGCATTCTATGTTGCTTTAGGAATGAGCCTTGCTCTGCCCTTTATCATTGTAAATATTAGGATCGCACCGCGTCTTGGATGGGTAGACTGGCCCAAAGCTCGCGGTCTATCTGAAGACCAGGTTCCTCTGATTGGAATGTCTCTTGTTTTGGGCTCTTTTGTTTATCTCGGTGCACTAGCTTGGTACGGAAAAGTAAGCGGATTTTTCTTAGCTAGCGCTTTTCTCATCGCAGCCATGGGATATTTTGATGATCTTTATTCCAGGCCCCCGATGGACAAAATGTTGATCCAGATTTTTTGCGTGGTTTGTGTCGTTCTTTTTGATCCGGGACTTCAAAAATCCATTTCTCAAGCCTATGGTCCTTGGGGAACTTTCTGGGCCATCTTTTTCATTTTGGGTTTGATGAATTCCGTAAATTTCATTGACGGTATCGACGGCCTTGCAGGGAGTGTTCTCTTTTTTGGAGGACTGGGACTTTACTTACTTTCGGGAAATCATCCAGCAGCAAAGTTCACGGGTATCTACGGTGGGCTTCTCATGGGAATGCTTATTCCCTTTCTTTATTTTAATGTAATGAAGCGCAAAGGATTTTTAGGCAACATCGGCAGTTATACTTTAAGTTATTTATTAGCCGTCGAGCATCTTTCGATTCCTTTGGAATCGACCAACATCATTTCAAGATTAGCCCTTCCCGGACTTTGCTTTTTAGTTCCCATTGCAGATGCTGCGATGGTCTTGGTTTATCGCTTAAGCTCTCGTCGTTCTCCTTTTCAAGCTGATAAAGGTCACTTGCATCATCGACTGATGCAATCATCTTTGCCCCTTCGATACATATTACTGGTAATGGGACTCATCGAAATCTTAGGTGTCTCTATTTGCTTTGTTCTCAGTCAAAATGGTCAAACTATTTCGGGCTGGCTTGCACCCGCAATCT
>JBJSXY010000202.1:0-3901 GCA_046086625.1 Pseudomonadota bacterium
CTGCGATTTGAGAAAGACACGCATAGTGGTGAAGTGGCTCATTTGATTACCTTGATCGAACAAGTTTCTCATACCGGCACCGAGAGTTCCGAAGAGGAATAAATGTTGAACGAAGCTGTCTTTGTTGTAGATAAACCGGTCGGTCCAACGAGTTTTGATATCGTTAGGGATTTAAAGAGAGTCTTTCGAGGAGAAAAAGTAGGGCACGCTGGAAGCCTCGACCCTTTTGCAACAGGCGTTTTGATCCTTTTATTGGGAAGAGCGACAAAATTTTCTAATGCCCTGATGAATTCTGATAAAGTTTACCAAGCGACCCTAAAGCTTGGTTCTGAAACCGATTCGTTTGATTTAACGGGTAAGACCGTTAAAACAGCGCCTATTCCTCCTTTAGATCGAGACCAAGTCATTAATTGTTTGAAGAGCTTTGAAGGCGAATGGCTCCAACTGCCTCCCATGTTTAGTGCGAAGAAAGTGCAAGGCGTTCGGCTGTATGAACTAGCTCGAAAGAATGTCACCATTCCGCGAGAGCGTACGGCCGTCCAATTACATCGACTCGAACTCATTCATTTAGCACCCTCCGAGCTGGTTTTTGAGGTCCATTGCTCTAAAGGGACTTATATTCGAAGTTTAGGTAAAGAAATTGCTGAAAAGTTAGGTACTGTCGGGCACTTAAGTGGCCTTCGAAGATTAAGTTGCGGGCCTTTTTCTATCCAAGCCAGTTCAAAAGTAGAGGAAATTCAGGCCGATCCTGAGCGGTTTAGACGGTTGGGATATGAGAACTTTTCTAATCTTTTCAGAATGTAAGCGATTGCCAAGGGGAATCAATAATGGTAACTCCTTGGGCCATAACTTTTAGATAGAGTAAATAAAGAAGGGGTACCGTGAGTCTTACAAAGGAACAAAAAACTACGTTAATCGGAAATTACAAGATTCATCCCGGAGACACTGGTTCTCCAGACGTTCAAGTAGCCTTATTAACTGAGCGAATTAACAGATTGGCTCCGCATTTTAAAGAGCACAAAAAAGATCACCATTCTCGTCGTGGATTGCTGAAATTAGTGAGTTCACGAAGACGTCTGTTGGATTACATTAAAAAGTCAGACAACGCTCGTTATCAACAGCTAATCCAGCGCCTCAATATTAGAAAGTAAAGGAAACTCATTTATGAACGTCGTCGAAGTAAGCCGTGAATACGGCGGACGTCTGTTAACTCTACAGACAGGTAAATTGGCTAAGCAAACAGATGCATCGGTGATAGCAAGGTATGGGGATACCATGGTGTTGGTTACTGTGGTTTCTGCAAGAAAGCTGGGAGCATCAGCAGATTTCTTCCCCTTAACTGTCGATTTTCAAGAAAAATATTATTCTGCAGGAAGAATCCCAGGCGGATTTTTCAAGAGAGAAGCTAAGCCTTCCGAAAAAGCAACGCTTTCAGCTCGGCTCATCGACCGACCGATTCGACCTTTGTTTCCCGAAGATTATTTGTATGAAACGAATGTGGTTGCCACCGTGCTTTCTGTTGACGGAGTAAACGACCCTGATTTTGTCGCATCCATTGCTGCAAGTGCCGCTCTTCATATCTCAGACATTCCTTTTAGTGGTCCAGTAGCTAGTTGTCGCGTTGGTCTATTGGATGGAAAGTTTGTACTTAATTTCCCACCCTCTGAAGCTGCTAACACAAAATTAGATCTTCTAGTCGCCGGAGTTCCTACAGGAGTGGTGATGGTAGAGGGAATGAGCAAGGAGCTGTCTGAAAAAGAAATGGTGGACGCTCTCGACTTTGCTCAACAGGAAATGAAAGTCATTTTTGAGATGCAAGAAGAGCTTCGTAAAAAAGTAGGACACGAAAAGCGAACGTACGACAAACCTCTTCGCGATGAAGCGCTTAAGAAAAGCATTCGTGATTTTTGCTGGCCACAACTTGAAAAAGCTTTTGCAATCCGAGAAAAGCTAGCCCGGTATTCGGCCATTGATGAAGTGAAAAAAGCAATGGAAGCGAAGTTTGTGGTTAAAACTACAGGCACCGATGAAGAAAAAGCTAAGAACAAACTCGTAGGCACTTACTTTGAAGAAGTAAAAGCCACTTATGCTCGTGAGCTAACGGTGAATACCCAACGTCGCATTGATGGACGGGCCTTTAATGAAATTAGACAGATTACTTGCGAAGCGGGGTTATTGCCTCGAGTACATGGTTCGGCGCTTTTTACTCGCGGAGAAACTCAAGTTCTGGCAGTAGTCACTTTGGGAACGGCAGATGATGAGCAGAAAATTGACTCCATCAGTGGCGTTTTCCAAAAAACATTTTTGCTTCATTACAATTTCCCTCCATTCTCGGTGGGAGAAGCGAGACCCTTACGTCCACCCGGAAGAAGAGAAATTGGTCATGGCTTCTTAGCTGAAAGAGCTTTGCTGCCTCTGGTGCCTTCCAAAGAGCAATTTCCTTATACTATCCGGTTAGTCTCTGAAGTTTTGGAATCAAATGGTTCATCTTCAATGGCTACTGTTTGTAGCGGCTCCTTAGCCATGATGGACGCTGGGATTCCTCTTGCAAAGCCTGTCGCTGGCGTTGCGATGGGACTTATTAAAGAAGGCGAAAAAATCGCGATTTTATCGGATATCTTGGGAGACGAAGATCACTTGGGAGACATGGACTTCAAAGTCTGTGGAACTCAAGAAGGTATTACTGCCTTTCAGATGGACTTAAAAATCGGTGGAGTTTCCAGGCAGATCATGGAAAAAGCTCTGGAGCAAGCCCGCGAAGGCCGACTTCACGTTTTATCCAAAATGAATGCAGTTCTTGAAAAGCCCAGAGAAGAATTCTCCCCTTATGCTCCTCGTATTTTTACGATGAGAGTAAAACCGGACAAAGTACGAGAAGTCATTGGATCGGGCGGAAAAGTTATCCGCAGTATCATTGAACGTACAGGGGTCAAAATTGACATTGAAGACGATGGGCTCATCAAAATTGCCTCAGCTGACGGCGATTCTGCGCAGAAGGCTATCGACATTATCAATCAAATCGTTGAGGAACCTGAACCGGGGAAAATTTACGAAGGAAAAGTAACCAAAATTGCTGATTTTGGAGCCTTCGTGGAAATTATCCCAGGCACTGAGGGCCTGTGCCATATTTCTGAGCTCGAACATTTTCGCGTTCGATATGTAGACGACGTGGTAAAAGCTGGGGAGATCATCAAAGTAAAATGTTTGGAAGTCGAACCTAGCGGTAAAATCAGACTTTCGAGAAAAGCTCTTATCGAAAAGCCTGAGGGCTCTCCGCAGGAATCCGATGAAGGCCGCCGCGAAGAAAGATCTCGAGATGACAGACCTCGCGGTCCTCGAGGAGATGGACGAAGCCCTAGAGGGGGAGATCGAGGTGGAGATAGAGGAGGCCGGTCGATGGGTGGACGAGACCGAGGCGATAGACCTGGAAATCGTATGCCCCGCCGGGATGATCGATTCAGAGATAGAGATCGTGACGATCGCGATAGAACGCCGATGGATAGAGATGATGACGATCGGTTCAATCGCCGTGATGATGACTAACCATCATGTTAGCTCCCCAATTTCGTAAGGCGGTTTTAAGTCAAGGAGTCACCTTAGTTGCTGAATGCCACCCTTATGTGCGCTCCGTTTCCGTTGGAGTGTGGGTTCGGGTGGGCAGTGTAAATGAGAGCTCCTCTCTTAATGGTGTCAGCCATTTCATCGAGCACTTAGCTTTTAAAGGCACAAAATCTCGCAATCCCCAACAAATCGCTACTGTACTTGAAGGACTCGGGGGGGATTTAAACGCTTTTACCGAGCGGGAAGTGACTTGCTTTCATGCGACTGTTTTAAATGAACATGTTGATATTGCGTTAGATGTTTTAAGCGATTTAGTTGTAAATCCTACTTTTCCCAAAAC
>JBJSXY010000203.1:0-11123 GCA_046086625.1 Pseudomonadota bacterium
ATAACCGCCTTCGAAAACATGAAGAGAAACACTTTTAATAATCGCTTTAGGTTCACCCAATCCATAAAAAGTGGGGTCGAATCGGGTGTGACCATCGGCATTGTTAGCAGGGTCGTGGTCTTCAGCGCAGTAACTCAAAAAAGATACAAGGCCGGTTGTTTTTTCAAAAAACTCTTTTTCTCGTTCCAGATTTTCCTCACATTTTTTTAAAGTGGGATAAAGAGCCCATTTGTCGTTTGAAAAAACTCGCGATTCCTGTTCCGACGAATAAAAAATATCAACATCATAACTGTGGAGATTCACACTTCTGCACTTGGTTTCGGTAACTAAGACCCCTACGTTTTTTGAGAACTTTTCCGCTACTTCTTTGGCCGTTACTTTACAATCGGCAGTTGTTTTGGGGTAGCCGTCTACACTGAACTTAAATAGGTTTTGCGCTGGCGCTAAGGAACATAAAATAAAGAGAAGAACTTGTACTTTTATTTTCATAATTAAATATCCAAAATGTTTTTTGCCCAAACCTCTCCGAATTCCTTTCGGACAAATCTTCGAAGGGTTTCAGCCTGTGTAGACTGTGATTGACGAAATCTTTCCAAATAAGCATTTGCCCGTTCTGGTTTTAGGGAACTCCCCTCGCCATCTGATAAAAGCTTTATCGTTTCTTCCGTTAAAAAAGCAAACGCTGCTTTCGCTTCTTGAAATGCAGGACTTTTATAATAGTCGACATCCCACTTATTGAGGGCCATAAGTCCCCCGAGCGAATAAATCATAAACTCCACGGGACCTGTCATTGAGTCCCAATCTTCTTTTCCATGAAGTAATTCAGCTTCTAAATCGGTTCGGCCCCCGTAAATATAAGCATTCCATTCATCCCAAATATAAAAAATATCAGTTTCACCCCAGAGCTTTTTTCCAGTTGTTGGATCAAAATAAGTTCCCGCATCGGGCTCTGTTCCGGATTTTGTCTGAATATAGTCGTGAAATCGACCACTCCCATTTCCATCCATGCCTCTGAGTTCAAAAGGAATAAAAGAAGCTATTTGAATTCGTTTTGCTTGAGTTGGTTTCAGAAAAAGTGCTCCCAAAGTAGGAACATAAAAAGCAGGATGATTTTTTTTAAGAGATCTTAAATAAGAATTAATTCCGTGAACAAGCTCATGAGCGATGGTTCCGGCCGGGGTGGTCATTTTGGAAACTTTTTTGCCTTCCACATAAACAATTCCATCTTCCCAAGGCGCGCGATGGTCGTACACTTCTCTTAGTGTCGGTGTTTCTTTATTTGACGGAATAGCTTCATTCCATTGGGCGTTTTGTGTCGGTGCAAGAGAGTGAAAAACAGGGATTGAATTTCCAGCACAAGCTGAAAAAACTGCGACCGTTAGCAATGAAAACAAATGCCTCATCAGTCCCCCCAACTTGATTAAAGAAATTGTTTGTCTTCGACTCTAGTTGAAACTGGCAGAAAGCCAAAGAAAAATCCTTGGAATGGTAATGCGGCGCAGCTATTTTGGGGTTAACGCTTTTGAGAACCGAGCCAGCGAATCAGCCCCGATTGTAGCCAGCCTGACTGAAGCATGAGGTTTCCGCGAGCATCGTAACGATTATCCGTTTTTGGCCCCCTGACACCGTTTCCAAAATTTTGATAGGAGAAACGGTCGGAAGAGAATGGATGCCAAGAAAAAATGCCATCTCGGCCATATATACTTCCATAAGCATCGGGAGGAGCAAACGGAGCACCATCATTTCTCTTTGCATGAGGATTAATCACCCCAAAGTTCGTTCCTGCATTTTGGTGACAACGCATGCACGAAGCTTCAGATACTTCCAGTGTATGTGCTTCATAATTTTTAGGAACAATATGAAATTGTGATCGGGTCGTTGGTGCAAAACTTTCAGTCTCACCATCGATTCGCCATCTTTTGTTTAGAGAACTATCCAGAGCAGCTCCCTTCATTAAACGCGCCACTTTTTCAGGAGCTAAATCGGGAAGCTCATCTACTCCGCCCTTGCCACTGTAAACAGGGATTGAATAATCAGATGTAACGGATTTCGCGGGCATCCTTACAGCCTTTTCTAAATGCTCAACCATTCTTTTTAACTCAGGATCCTTTTGCCATTCTCCATTGCCATAAACAGTTTTAATACGATCCGAAAAAGATTTTGCAGTTGGGAAAGCTTGATAGATATCAGGTTGCCAAGTGTTCTCACCTGTTTTTGTTCGCGTGCGAACTTGGAGCACCTGATCTTTTCCAGTAGTGGGATCTTTAACTAATATGATTTCACCCACCACTGTTCCCCGGGGAAACTTCCAATCAATTTTATGGGAATCAAGCCCGCTTGGAATCGCTGAGATATCCGTGGGAGTCATTGACCCATTTTCAGTTGGATTACGAATGAATTTTATCGTTCTGTAATCGGCATCAGACGAGTTTTGAAGTCCTGCTGGAGCGCCAAGAAGGCCTTTGAAAAAAACTTTCGCCGTATCTGCGCTCTTTCTAAAAAAATCTTTCCATCCCAATTGCCCCACATTGTTGGGGTCGTCTCTGAATTTGATTCCCTCTCCGGCACCTAGCGTATCTTTATCTACTTGATAAACAGCCGGTCTGTCTTTGTCTGTGTAAAATCGAGTGGAAGGACTGCGTAAAATAGAGTCAAGAAATGGATTCGTGGTTTGAGGTAAGTTCTCTCTGAGTTTAGCTAATTGCTGTGGATCCATGTCTTGCGCTGGCGGCCTTGTGGGCTCCTCCAGTTTGGCAATGGTTTTTAAATCGGTTGTTCCAAACAAGTGTTGATACAAAGCTTTCTTTTCTTCGTCGGAAAGAGAGCCGTGGATGGAGCTTTCGGCCATTTTAACAACCATTTCGGGATTGATGGGCCCATGCTTACTTAGGTTTTTATCCAAAACTTGTAAGGCTTGTTCGGGATTGACAGGAAGAATGAGTTTTCGTCCGGAGTCGGCCCCGTGGCAATCAATACATCTTCCAATGGCCGAGTGCAGTGGGTTGGACTTATCAGCACTAGATAGGGAGCGAGGAAAATCTCTTTCCGGATTATGGTCTGCTGTCTGGTGAGTTGGGACCGTTCCAGTTGAAGGCGGAAGAGCACTTTTAAAGTTTCCGTTATTAAGCGACTTCGGGGCTCTCTGGATTGATTTGGGCACAGAATGATCAATTAAAGGCAGTTGTGGGGGTCTAGGAGAACCGGCTCTTGGTTGACCTTGTGATTCATTTGGAGCGCCCCTCAAAAAATCCTCCACATAAGCACGGTGTTTCTCGGAAAGCTTGGAAACTTTATCTTGATTTGCGCGGTAGTACTGTTTTAACCCATCTTCCGCATCTTGAGATAGGAAACTCAGAGTTCCATCGGCTTCCCTTCTTGCAGCTCTTCGACTGCCATCGGGCATGCGCTTTAAGAAAATAGCAGTGGGAACGCTATTTTGTTCTTCCGAGCGACGGTAGTGGAGTCCAGTTCTGTCTCGAACAGGCTCATATTGATAACCATTATAAACCCCTCGTATACCCTGATTATTGGGTCCTTGAGAAAAACCCTGTTGCTGTTGAGTTTGTGGTTTCGGGGATTGTGGTTGTGGTAAGGCTTCTTGTTGCTGTTGCTGTTGCTGTTGCTTTGGTTTTTTAGCTCGTAAAGCTTGGACTCTTTTTTTGTAGAGCGCTCCGACTCCCGAACCAAAATTTGTTTCTCCTTGTTGTATCCAGTTTCCGTTTTCATCTAACGATAAAAGTTGCGATTGTGGAATGCCTTCTTGTGGATTGATCACCGAGTCTTCAACTTTTATCACGAGGACATCGCTATCCCTGCCGAATTGAGATCTTAATTCTCCGGCGAGAAGCCGGCAGTAGTGGCAGCCGGCATCATTGCCATATCGCACTACGATGTGTTTGAAGCCTTTTTTCTTTGCGTCTTCAAAAACTTTTTGTAAATCGGCGGATCGAACCGGGCCTACTTCTTTCATGCCTCCGGTAGTTCGAGCTGGGATCGAAGATTGTGTTTCGGGAGCCGAATCGACTTGTGGGCGACCTTGTAATCCGGGAACCGTATCTTGATTGTGCCTACTAGGAAGTGGACAAACTCCATTGGCACAACCATTTTCGTCGGGAGTGCTTTGATCCGCTGGGGATCCCAAAGATCCAGCCGACCCAAAAAGTGGCCGGATTGGAACCGCACTACCGCCGTTCGCGGTAGAGGAAGGGCCGGGTAGGGGTTGTTGAGAAGCAAGTTGACTGAGCTCTTCTGCATCGCTGGTGCTCACAGGAGCCAATCCAAATTCTGCCAAATCATTTCGTAAACGAGCAATAGCGTGTTTATCACAAACTACCGTAAACGGATCTAATAGTTTGTCGGGGGTGCCATCCGGAATGCGAGAAAGCTGGCCTTGCTCTCTTTTGAATTCATACTCAGAACCCGAAATAGGGCAAACAAGCTGGCCTTTTTCGTTAAAAATAGGGCCTCCCGAATCTCCGCCGACAATGGCATATCCTTGAGGGCTAGGAGCATAAAATTTAAACATCGGTCCTTCCGTGCCTCGTAAATCAGCTTGAATCTGAGCTCCGCCCCCTCGATTTCCTGTTGTTTGCTCTTCTCGTTTTTGTAAAAAAACATGGTTTGAGTTGATGACTGTTTGTCCTCTTGAATCTGTGGGAGCAAGTGGAACGGGAATTACTTTTTGTGCTTTATCACAAGAGACATCAAAAATAAGAGTCGCCGAATCTCCGCCTTGAGGTTCTCGACTGTTTTGTCCCCCTTTTTTAGAATAATCCTGAGGAATCGATACCTTCATGCTGCTCTCTAGAACTTGTCCGATACCCAGAAACTCAATCGATTCAAAAGGCGAATCCACACAGTGAGCTGCTGTGAGATAAGCAAGACGACACATGCCTGCAGGTGATTCCAATTCCTTTTTTGCAACTGGAGTGCTCTGACAGGAAGCAGCCATTCGACCTTGACTCGTTGAGATTCCACGAATGGTCAGGTCTGTGCCTCGAACCCAGCTTCGAATTCTTGAAAGAGGCCGTCTTCGTTCTGGGGCAAGCCGTTCGTGCTCTTCCCCGTAAGCCATTCCCATGATGCAGAATAGCCCTAAAACTAAAGAAGCTCTTGAAAGTTGGGTTCTCATAAAATGCCTTTGACTTAAAAGTATTCAAGAACTTTGCCAGTGGAGAGATGGGAAAAAACCAAAGGATTAAATACCTTAGGATTTTGGAAATTGTGAAAAATGGCTAGTTTGAATACACTTTTTGAGTGTGTATTCATTAAACAACTGGAATACAGATTAACTGCGCTGATTGCGTCGAGCTACTTTTGCAAGCTCTCTTTTGGCTTCACGTTCTTTAGTGGTTTGCCGCTTGTCGACTCCTGTCTTACCTTTTGCAAGCGCAATTTCCACTTTGGCTCGCCCTTTTTTGAAGTACATTTTGGTGGGGATTAAAGTAAAACCGCGCACTTCCGATTTACCAAAAAGTTTATTGAGTTCTGCTTTGTGCACTAAGAGCTTTCTCGTTCGAAGAGGTTCATGGTTTTCGCGATTGCCCATTGTATAGGGAGCGATGTGGGCATTAATCAAAAACAATTCTCCATTTTTGAGGATGGCATAAGCGTCTTGAAGATTTGCTTTGCCGGTTCGCAGAGACTTCACTTCCGTTCCCGTGAGCACCAAGCCTGCTTCAAATCTGTCTTCTAAAAAATAGTTGTGACTCGCTTTTCGATTGTCACAAATAATTTTAATGCCACCGCTTGTTTCCTTCTCGCTCACTTGTGGGCCTCTTCAGTTGTGACGATACCTAGAGAGATAACCAACTTGAATGCTTCTTGGACCGTCATAGAAAGTGGTGTGACTTCTTCTTCTGGAACCAACACAAAAAAACCCGAAGTGGGATTTGGCGTAAGAGGAACAAAAATATTGACCAGGTGTTTTCCCTGGTCGGGAATTTTGGCGTCGGGTTTGCCTGTGCGAAAGCCAACCGAGTAAATTCCTTTTCTTGGAAATTCAATCATGACTGCAGCGCTAAACCGATCGCTTCCGGGAGTGAATATGGTTTCAAGAAATTTTCGAATGGCCCCATAAATGCCACCTACGAATTTAATTCTTCGAAGCGCATTATCAAATACGTTGAGAAGCCATTCGCCCGCAAAATTTTGAGCAAGCACTCCAATTAGCATGATAAGGGCAATCGCAATCAAAAGACCTAATCCGGGGAAATCGAGCTTTAAAATAAAAGAAGGGAGATACACTTTTGCAACATCATCTACGGCTTCAATAAACCAACGAAAAATATTAATGGTGATAAAGAGGGGGACTAGAACCAAAACACCAGTTACAAAAGCTCTCTGCAGTTTTTTCATTTTACGAGTCCTCTTAGCGACATATTATCAATCAATCGAGTATTTCCAATCTTTATAGCAACAAAAAAACGAGGCGATTCGAGTTTGGAAACTATCGAGGTGTCTAAAGCAGAATGCAATTGAGGTCCTTCTGTGATTTCTGCATATTGGATGTCAACTCCAGAAAGACTCTTTCTGGCTATTTCAAGTAATTGCCTGACGGTTGCCTCAGGAGAATGTTCAAGACTCTTTTTAAGTTGAATGAGAGTCGTTGGAATAACGGCTGCTTGTTTTCTTTCCTCCGATGAAAGGTATCGATTTCGGGAAGACATCGCAAGGCCATCTTCTTCACGAACGGTGGGACACGACAAAACGGAAATAGGCAAATTGAAATCTTGGATAAGATTTCTAATCACTTGGAGCTGTTGAAAATCTTTTTCTCCAAACACTACCCAATCAGCTCGACAGGCTTCGAAAAGTTTTAAGCAAATAGTTGCGACCCCATTAAAGTGGCCAGGCCGAAATCGCCCACAAAGGCGATTGCCCAATTCTCCCACTTCAATACGACTGGAAAAGCTGAGAGGATAAAAGTCATTTACAGAGGGGTGAAATAAATAATTAACCCCCACCGACTCTAACTTCTCTTTATCGGCTTCCAAAGTGCGTGGATAACGATCGAAATCTTCATTGGCTCCAAATTGAAGCGGATTAACAAAAATACTGACGACCAAGGTTTGAGCCTGTTTCTTAGCTGAGTGAATGAGCTCGAGATGGCCCTCTTGAAGGCAGCCCATCGTGGGGATCAGCGCAATGGGTTCTTTGCCTTTAATAGCCCCTAAAACCTCTGCTGCTAATTTAACCGTATTAAGAACCTGCATAGAAGCTATGATCTATTGTGGGGAACCGAGAAGCTTTTACTTCTGTTGCAAACTGTTGAATCGCATTTGTTACTTGTTCGCCTAATTGAGAATAGGCTTTTACAAACTTGGGTTTGAAGTCGGGATTCAACCCTAAAAGATCCTGAAGCACTAACACTTGACCATCGCAGTGGGGGCCTGCACCAATTCCAATGGTAGGAATTTTCAGCCGTTCCGTTATCACTTGCGCAAGTTCCGTTGGAATGCCCTCTAAAACCAATGCAAAAGCTCCGGAATCTTCTAAGGCGAGAGCATCTTGTAAGAGGGCCTCTCGTGATGAAACCGTTTTCCCCTGAATTTTATAGCCCCCCAGTTGATGAACACTTTGTGGGGTTAAACCCACATGTCCTAAAACAGGGATGCCTGAAGAAACGATTTTCTCAACTGTTTTTGCAATACTCACTCCGCCCTCAAGCTTGACGGAATGGGCCTTACCTTCACTGACCAAACGGCCCGCATTTCTTAGAGCGTCTCTTGAGCTGACTTGATAGGACATGAAGGGCATGTCTACACAGAGGTGAGCTTGTTCAATTCCTCTTGCTACACACTGAGTATGATAAATCATTTGTTCTAGGGTTACCGATAGAGTATTCGAGTGCCCCTGAACCACCATTCCTAGCGAGTCTCCCACTAAAACTATATCGACTTCGGCCTGATCGACGAGCTTTGCAAAAGTGTAGTCATAAGCAGTCACGCAGACGAGTTTGGAATAACTCTCTTGAGAATCCTTCATCTGACGAAAGGAGTGTGCGTTTTTTTTCGACTTTTTAAGCATCTGTAAACCGTCTGGACTTTACCCCAGTTTAGATTGATTAGCTATAGCTCGGCCTGCGCTGAAACTCCCACCACCAAAGCATTCCCTGTAAAAGTGAAAGTTGAGGAAGGCGTCCCGTTTTGAGATGCTTTTGAGACTTCTCGAGGAGTGAATCGATGGACTTGACCAAATACCCCTAGTTTTAGAGGAGTGCCAAGAATCCACGAATCCAAGAAGCGTTGTTCAAGTGCCATTCCTAAAATATGGGTATCGGCATCTAAAGCATTCGAAGTCCCTGAGAGATCAAAAAAGGGAGTAGGGCGATATTGATAACCGACGGAAGCCAAAGTTCCCGTGCCTAAATGAATTCCAAGAGAAGCTCTTGGATTAAGTGTATTTTGAGTGGGAGGAGTTCCGCCAGAAGTGCGGTGAGTCTTTCCCATCAAATCCGGGGTTTCCGTAAATAAAATGGGCGCTTGGTACTCGTTCCAAAGTTGATACGAAAGCCCAGCAGACAAAGCCAAAACATTCGTTCGTTGTTGAATATCCCATTCGATGTTTTTGGGTTCAAAGTAAAGTGAACTTCTCATGAGTACGGGTTGTTCAAAAGTATCTCGTCCATTAATTTTCACTTTGGCTTTGAGAGCTTGTTCCAAGTTAGGATCTATTTTGTGATGATAGGTTAGAGCAGAAGAAAAACCGCCCGCTTTAGCATAGATCCCTACGACCGGTGCTTTTTCCAAAACGACATCCAAGTTCATTCGGCTTGTGGGGTCTGTCGATAGGGTTGTTTCGGCTGCTCCCGCACCACTCAAGAACAAAGAAAGTCCTGTTCCAACGTAGAGAGTATTTGGGATGATTTCCAAACCTAAACTGACTGTTCCTTTAAATTGACCATCGGCTGTCCCGTATCTAGCTGTGAAGAAATCATCTGGAGCATGGGCGACAAAACCTCTTAATTTTTCGTAAGGACCTGAAAAAGAAAGTCCTAATCCCGCTTGTCTGGATAAGGCTTTTAAGCGCAGTGGATGATTAAAACCTAAGGCCCAACGAGTTTGAGAGAGAGGAGAAAGCTGATAGCGATCTCTCACGGGCTCATCCGAGCGGCGCAAAGAACGGGGTAAAAGAATTGATTCAAATTCATTTACTCTGATTTCAACTTGGGAAGTGGAAAAAGAAAATCCGGCTTGGTTTTGAGTGCCCAATAAAGCGGGATTCAAAAGTGCCGCATGAGCATTATTTTCTTCGGCTGTTACGGCCCCGGCTCGACCGGCGCTCGTTGCATCTAAACCAAAGTTTTGCGCTTGAGAACTGAAAATAGCCGAAGCAAAAGTGCAAACTAAAAAGGCTAAAGAATGGAAAGCTTTCACGGCGAAGCTTATACCACAGCGCGTTAAATAGTTCAAAAGGCGTTTTGATAAATGCAACTAATTGATATTATGAGATAAAGACAAAAATTGTTCTAGGGTTAAAGCTTCTGCTCGAACTAAAGGCGATAACCCTATTTTTTTTAAACAAGACTCCCAAGCAACTTCCGGAAAAGCTTCTTTCAAATTACTCGCCATTTTTTTTCTTCGGTGGCTAAAAGCTGCCTTAATCAAAGCGCTCGCCTTGGTAATTTCGGACGAGTCTGGCTTGGGAACAAAGAGAATGGCTTGCGACGCTACACTGGGCGCTGGATAGAAAGCGCCAGCGGGAAGTGTCCCCAAGTTTTTTAAAGAAAAATGAAGTTCTGTAATGAGGGTCAGACTTCCATACTCTTTTGTGTTGGGTTTTGCTGTAAGTCTGTCTGCAAATTCTTTTTGGAAAGTAAAAAGAAAATGGCTCAGCACATTTTTGTGTTCAGCCATTTTAAAAATCATGGGAGAAGAGAGATGGTACGGCAAATTACTCAGAACTGCCACTTTCTTTGGAGGGGAGAGGAGTGTTGACCAATCTTGATCTAAAAAATCTCCCTGGTGAAGTGGGAACGCGGGAAACTCTTCTTTAAGATACTCAGAGAGTTTTTTATCAATTTCAAAAAGTCGAATAGGTTTTTTAGTTTTTTGAGTGAGAACGTGGGTGAGAGCCCCAAGGCCCGGACCTATTTCCCACACTTCATCGTATTGACCTTCTTCTAAAAGAGATCCAACCAGTTTTTCTGCCCAATGGGGTGAAATCAGGAAGTTTTGACTCAAAGATTTTAAAGGGCTTGCTTTGAGACGATTTAAAATCTCTTTTGGGTGAGCCATTTAAAAATCCCCAGTTGAATAAGCCGTCGCCGTCCAAGGAGCGGGGATGAGTTTTCCGGCCTTTTCATAAAGACCAGCCAACAGAGCCACCATAGCGGCATTATCAGTGCAATGTCTGGGGGCCGGAAAGTGGGCTTCAGAAAGTTTTTCTCGTAAGTGGCTATTACAAGCTACGCCTCCTGTCACAACAATCGTGCTTCCAGATTGTTGATCTCTTGCTTGTCTCGTTTTTTCGCAGAGGCTTTCCAAAATTGCCTCTTGAGCAGAAGCTAAAATTGATATTTTTTCATTCTCATTTTCTAGGTTTGATTTTTGAACTTTCAAAGCTACAGCTGTTTTTAAACCTGAAAATGAAAACTGAGTTCCCTCGACTTTAGCTCGAGGAAATGGAAGTTGTTTGTCTTTCTCTGTGGCTTTCTCTCGAACAAGTTTATCAATGATGGGCCCGGCTGGGTAGGGAAGGCCCACGAGTTTTCCGATTTTATCAAAGGCTTCCCCTGCAGCATCATCCAGAGTTCCTCCTAACCAGGTATAGTCTAGGAGGTCTTTGACTTGGAAAAGCTCTGTGTGGCCACCGCTCACAACCAGAGCCGTCCAAGGGAAAGGAGGAGCTTCCTGTTTTTCTAAAGTGACTAAAAGCGGAGAAAAAAGATGCGCTTCAATGTGATTAAAAACGGAAAAAGATTTTCCCGTCGCAAAAGCTAGGGCTTTGACATAAGAAACACCGACAAGCAGAGCCCCAATGAGTCCTGGTCGATGGGTGACAGCAAACCAATCAATTTCAGAGAGGGAAAGACTTGCTTTGGTGAGGCATGTATCCAGTGCGAGAGGCAGAGCCTTTAAATGTTCTCGGCTCGCAATTTCAGGAACAATGCCCCCAAATTT
>JBJSXY010000204.1:0-2761 GCA_046086625.1 Pseudomonadota bacterium
CATTAATAGTTTTTTTTCTCCGAATCGGGTTGCGAGTTTTCCAATCAAGTAGCCTTGAACAATGGTAGCGGTAATCCCGACTACAATCAGCATGTAAGCCGTTAAACTCGCGGATTGCTTGCCCTCAATTTCCAAACCTAAACTTCCACTGGGAACCCAATAATGCTGAATAAAAAGTCCCAATACATTTTCCATCATGGAGAAAGATGCAGAAAAAATAAGGAACATGAATAAGATATATCCAACGTTTGGATGTCTAGCTGCATGCTTTAGAGCTGCCCAAGAAAGCTGGGGTCGGATAAGGGTTTGATTCTTTGTAGTCGCAGCAAACTTAACAAAGTTGGTTTCCGGAAGTTTAATAAATGCAAAGATCCAGTTGATTGTAGAAAGCCCTGCTGCGATAAACGCCGGAGCTGCCAATCCAAATTTCACAAAGATACCGCCAAGAATAGGTCCAAAGATAAACCCGAGCCCAAAAGCTGCACCAATAAGGCCCATTCCCTTAGCTCGGTTCTCTTTTTCTGTGCTATCAGCAATGATAGCTTGAGCGGTTCCGATATTTGCACTTCCCAATCCCGAAAGCATTCTAGCTAAAAATAAAACAGCTAGAGAATTAGAAATGCCAAACATGAAATAGCCAAAGGCCGTGAGGGCAATACTTCCTAACATGATCGGACGTCGCCCCACCCTGTCAGACAAACGCCCCCAAAAAGAGCCAAATAAAAATTGCATTGCAGAAAAAGAAGCTCCCAAAAGAGTGATTACTGCAGGACTTGCCCCTAGTTTTTGGGCATAGAAGGGTTGAATCGGTATCAAAATTCCAAATCCGATAAGATCCAAGAAAACGGTTAAGAAGACAATACTGAGAACAGACTTCTTTGTGGGTTCAGACATTTAAGCATTATACTTAATCGTTCACTGGCTTAGAAGGACCGTCTTCAGATTTTCGATCGAATCTAATGCTAAATGTGAATCCACTAAACCCATTGGTTCGGGGCATATACAAGTAGCCAGGCGAAAATGTAATGCGATATCCATTCACGAGGACAAATCCTAGACCCACTTGCGGCTGAACGGTAAACCCGTCTCCGGAAACTCCTAAGTTGTTACTTTTTCCATAGCCATAGCCCAAGAGCACATTAATCTCATACGTTAGAATTTTGAAGAAAGTCTGATCCCATCCCAGAGTAATCCCCGTATATAAAAGATTATTGTCTACGATTGAACCATCTTCGGGTGCTCCCGCAACCGCTTCAAGTCCTGCGCTAAATCCTTTGTAAAGGTAACGACTCGTTCTAAAACCAAGCATTAACCCTTGAGTTCCGCTATCTGTACTACCACCTTTAAAACGTTGAACTTGCAATCCCCAACGACCTACGGACCGATTGCCGGCACTTTGATAGTATTCTGCATAAGCAGGCTGAACCAACTGGCTTACCAACCAAAGAGTTCCAATTCCAAAACTCCAAGCGAATCGTTTTAAAGTGTTCATAACCACCTCTCTCAAGTCTTATCGGCGGCGCGTTATTTCGGTTGAGGAATCTATTTTGAAGAGAATGTGAAAGGGCCCAAGATGGTCTTCTCTGTATACGAAATTACAGGCTCTCTTGGTCTACACCCCCACCAGGAAATAAAAAAATGATATGATTTCAATTGCTTAAGCCTTTCCATGCCCTGGACTTGGGCTTGCAAATTGGAACTGACCGGAAACGCTCGGTGCGTTCTAATGCAAGGAGAGAGCCTTGAAAACGTTATTTAGTTTCAAACATATCAAAGAAGCCAGTTTTGCAGTCTTATCTCTACTCTTCTTAGGAACGGTGGTTGTTCTCTCTTCTTGTGCCCAGAAAGAATCTTTTGTTACTTCCGGTAGCTCTCAATTTATTGTTCAAGACCTAAATCCACCTTATTTAGATATTCTTTGGGTTTTAGACGACCGCTCCCCCATGAACTTGGTGCGGGACCATTTAATTAGTGAAGCTTCAAATTTCTTTGCTCGACTCGATAGTATTCCCAGCAATTATCAAATGGGGATTACCACCATGGATACGTTGAAAAACCGAGGTGCTTTGAGACCCGCAGGAACCATTTTGACAAAAAAAATGGGAACCTTAGATCAAAGACTCCATGTTTTTGAAAATCTTCTCTCGCAAATTATTAATCTTCAAACTGGCGCTGAAAATACTGGACTTGCAGCTACCTTACTTTCTTTGAACGGTCAGTTTAAAACCCGAAGCGGAGTTCCTTTAGTTTTAGTGTTTATTTCAGATGGCGATGACTTTTCGAACTTCAACTCGATCACTGCACAAGACCCCGTAGACTTTTTTGCTTCACAAGTATTGAGCTTAAAAGGCAAAAAAGAGGAATTAGTAAAAGCCTATTCCATTAACTATGTTCCTCTTACTTCTGGAGTCAGTGCAAGCGATGTAAGATGCGCAACCCGTAACAATGCAGATATTGATAAAGCAGGTACGGGAGCTTTACGATCAGAGGGCGGACCTTGGTTTCAGGATAGATACTTCCGATTAGCGAGAAAGCTTAAAGGGGACACAGCGGATCTTTGTTCTTCTTTCTCTTCCAAAATTGACTTATCCGGTCTTCGTCTCAAAGCACTTCCTACTCGATTTAAAGTCGAAGGGGGCGTGAGCAATGCTTCGTTATTGAGAGTTGTAGTAACTTCTAAAGATGGACAGTCTCTAAATATTCCTTGGAGTTTTGATGCTAGTACGAACGAAGTCGTGTTTAGCACTGCTCCTCCCGAAGG
>JBJSXY010000205.1:0-8982 GCA_046086625.1 Pseudomonadota bacterium
TTGATGGGAGCCGTGGGAATGACCTTCGGCGCGATCTTAACCAGTCTATTTTTTTTATACGTGAAATATTTTTCTCAATATCAACTTCCGGAAATTTATTACGATAGAACGATTCCAGTTGAGTTAAGGCCTCTTGCAATTTCTGCCATCTACGGAGTTGCTGCTTTGTTGATTTATCTGGCAACGATATATCCAGCAGCTCAAGCAGCCCAACTTAATACCATTGAGGCAATTCGTGAATGAGTGAATCAGGTCTTTAAGTGGCGCGGGGAGAGTTCCTGCAAAATCTTGTCTTGGAGTTGAAACATGATGCGCGCATCCTTTTTACTTCGTTCGTGATCAAAGCCAAATAAATGTAGGGTTCCGTGAACAGTCAAGCGCTCCAGCTCGCGTCCGAGTGTTTCTTTAAATTCTTTTGCTTGTTTTTTTGCAACTGGCAAACAAATAATAAGATCCCCGATTTCGTTGTGGGATACTTCTGGGAAAGGGCTTTCCAATCGAGAAAAAGAGAGAACGTCAGTCGGCTTGTCTTTTTTTCTGAAAGTCCGATTCAAGTCTCTTATGGCCTTAATACCTACCAATGCAACTGAAATGATTATTCTGTTCCTTTTCTTAGTTGCCGATTTCATAACTCGTTTAGGGATTCGAAGAAGGGTTCGCTTCACTGCAGTTCGAATGCGTCGAGCATAAAATGGAGAAAGAGAAGCTGAACTGGACAGAGTCACTGTGACTCGCATACTAACTAGCTCGCTTTGGGGGTTGTAAGGGGTTGACGCCTGTCTCAACAATGTTTTTTTGCCCGGGATATTCAATGCGATGATGATAAAGAGAAGTCAGAGTTCGAGTGAATGTCTCTTCAATAATTTTAAGCTCTTTTTGGGTGAGATCACATTCTGTGAATTGCTCTTCCAAAAATCTTTTTTGAATGATGCTTTGAACCATTGCTTGGATTTTTGACGGAGTTGGGTCAGCAATGCTTCTAGTAGCCGCTTCACACGCATCAGCCATCATCACGATCCCCGCTTCGCGAGATTGCGGCTTGGGACCGGGATATCTAAAATCTGCCTCGTGAGGAGGCTGGGCTTCCTCAGATTGGCTCGATAGATATTTTGCTTTATTGTAAAAGTAATTAGCCAAAGTAGTGCCGTGGTGTTGCTCAATAATATTATTAATGGAGTCACCCAAGTGATGTTCTTTCCCCAGCCGGACCCCATTTTTAACGTGAGCCACCAAAATTTTTGCAGACATGTGAGGTGCTAAATGATCGTGAGGATTGTTATTAGGGGATTGATTTTCGATGAAGTAGAGCGGTTTAGTCATTTTCCCAATGTCATGATAGTAGGCTGATACTCGCGCCAAAAGAGCATTCGCTCCGATTCTATCTGCAGCTAATTCGGCTAAACTTCCTACGATTACTGAATGATGATAAGTGCCAGGTGCTTTCATCATCAGGTTGTGGAGTAACGGATGATTAAAATTCGAAAGTTCCAGAAGTTTTAAGGAGGTTGTGTAGCCAAAAGCGGATTCTAAGAGCGGAATAAAAAGTCCCGATAGCCCAGAAGAAAGAAGTCCAGATAAAAAAGAGAGACTCACGCAAATCAAAATTTCAGACCAAATGGGGTTTCGAAATCCCATAATATTGATGAGTGTAAAAGCCAAAACAACTGCTGTGCCAGCAGCTCCAGCAAAGATACCTGTTTTAAGTAAGTCGGACCGCTGTTTATAGCTTTTAATGGACTCAATGGAAGTGATGTTGACCACCAAACACCAAAGGCAAAAGAAAAAATGTTGGTCGAGCATGTAACCTATAATGATGCTAATTCCAAAAGCATACGTATAGGCTGCTGTTTTTCCCATCAAAAGAGTCAGAATGATTCCACCGCTAGCAACCGGAATTAGATATTCTAAACCATAACCATCGATGAGACTTGAGAAGCGATTTTGCCCAATCAAGTAAAAGAGTTTCAATACTGCCAAAGAACCTGTCACTGACAACATGAAAAGAAGAGAGTCTTTTAAAGGAAGGCTCCAAAAGGTTTTTGGAGAAAAACCCATATTGAAAAGCAAGTTTAAGAAGACAAAAAAGATTATAAATGTGAGACAAAATCGTTTTAGCCTAGCTCCCGAAGCACTAAGCTCTTGAAGCGCTCTTAAAACTTCAAGATTTTGTTCTGTAATACGTTCTCCTTGAGCGACAATGACTTGTCCTTCCTTCAGAGCGACCAAAAGGGGACGGGTGCTTGCTAAAAATGCCTCGACTCTTTGTTGGCTTAAAACGGGATTGGCGCGCAGGTTCGGTTTGATCAGATCCGAGACCAGAAGAGAAATAGGAACCGCAACTTTTTTGGGGGCATCTTTAATCAGCTGAGGAGCGTGAAGAACAACTTCTCTAGCTTGCTCCAAGCTCCAAACTTTCGAAACATCTTGTATCGGAACTTCATGCTGCTTTTGATTGATCTGTCTTACCAAAATTCCCGTGTTGTAGTGGAGAGGAAAAAGGTCAAGTTCGGTTACAAATCGATCTTTGAGGTAAGCGGTAGTTTTAACAAAGGTTTCTTCACACTCTTTACTAAATCCATTTTGATGCAGAAAAATAAGACTGCGAGCCGAAAGCGGATCACCGGTGAGTTCCAATAATTTAGCCATTACCAGTTCATTTGGAGTGGGCACAGGTTTTCTTTGGGGAGATTTATAAAAATCATTTCTGATTATACGGAATGCAGTTTTCCAGTTGTTCACCCAAGTGGGAGTGACTTTGTCATCATAATCAAAAATAGGCGGTACTTTTTTAGCAAGAGCTTCGCGTTCCTGCGGAGAGGCCTCTCTAGGTTCTATCTCCACAGTGAGAGGAGAAACCAGGTTCTTTTCGGCAAAATCTCCCAGTCGGGGGAGGGGGGTTGGTAGAGGGCTTTGATGACTTCGACCCACCACAAATGCAATGAGAAAAGCAAAAGCAGCGCAATAGCTGAGCCTTGCAATCAGTTGACGTTGACTTGGTTTTCCCTCTTTAACGAGCTCAGTGGTGTTGCCCTCATAAGCGCGGGCAAAGGACTGAAGCAATTCGCTCAAGAGGGCAGTCATCTTCTTAAACTGTGAATTCCAGTTGAGCACGATAAGGGCCGATCCTCCCGGCTTCTTATCGGTTATTTCAAAGAAAAGCCCAACCCGAAGAAATCTTCGAAGTTGGGCCATGATTGCTGCTAGCAGTCAATCAAACCATCAATAAACGGGCGGAGCAGGGGGAGCTTCTGCTTCAGGCTGTGATTTAAGTTTTACTTTCTTAGCTTTCTTAAGTTTGGCTTTTATTTCTTTAGGATACTGAGAGGGAGAAGCTGGTTTTTCCTCGATGGGTTTACCCAGAAGCAATGCGGGTATGAGTAGTAAGCCCAAGATTCTCATAAAATCTCCTCTCTAAAGGTTTGTAAGAAAACCTGATGTTACTCAAGAGAACCTCGAATCGCAAATTAAAAAAAACCAAATAGATCCAATAGCTTGTAATTTTCAGGTAGGCGTTGAACTTAGTTTAAATTTGAGTTAACGTGGCGCATTATGTTTGGGCCTTATTTTTTAGTCTTGTTGGTCAGTTTCTTTTCTGTGAGCCTTTTGGCAGTTGAGCCAATTCGCATGGAAACATACGGGGATTCTTTAACGGCTGGCTTTCTAGCCGATACCTCTTTGAAGGAGCCGCCCGAACTTTCCAAACTGAGTGAACTTTTACAAGAGTTAGCTTTTGGTTTTTTACAAAAGGATCGAGAACTTCTCAAAAAACATGAAGCAAATGATAAAGCTTGGCCTCATTTTTTATCCGAAGATTTGCGATCGCGAGGAAAACAGATTTCTGAGGTCTTGAATCTAGCTGTTTCTGGCAGCAGAAGTGGAGGCATTCTTTCTCAAGTTCAAATGAGCGGAGCCAATTCTAATCGAACGTGGGCGTTTGTTTTTGTTGGCCATAATGATCTTTGTCACGTGAAAGGAGAACAAGCAGAACTAGTCCAGCAATTTAATAATCACGTGAGTGAAGCTTTAGTGGAATGGGACAAAAACCATAAAAACTCTATGATGTTTCTAATTCCAACAGGGCCTATCTACCAACTGTATCCTGTTTTGGAAAATTATCCTTGGATGCAGACTGCGCAGAAGACATTCAGATGCCAAGATGCTTGGACAAAATATTTACCCTATTGTGTTGCTTTTTATCAACGCTACAAACGAGGCGAATTAGAATCCTATCTTAAACCCCGAGGAGATTCTCTTAATGTAGCTCTGTCCGAATTGGCGAATCGGTGGAACATAAAAAGTGGAAATAGAAATCGCTATTTTTATCTAGATGCTCAGTGGCCGCTTCCATTGCATCCAGACTATTTTGCGCTCGACTGTTACCATATTGCGGAAGAGGGTCAACGAATCTTCGCTCGCAATATCTTTGATGCCATTGTCGACCATTTGCCTCAAGAGTTTTGACCCGGCGAAGCGACTCCGTTGCGCAGCGCAGATTAAGCCTCCATAATTTTTTGTCGATAAGATAGAGTCCTCAGTTTTCTTTCCTTTTAAAACCATGCAAACAGCACTGAAACATTTGAATCCCATTTCTCAAAGTGTGCTTTCTGCTATTGAATCAAGATGGCAAAAAGCATTGCCTTTTTTTAAAAAACGAGGCCAGGTCATTTTTATCAGCGACCGATACCGGTTTTGGGATAATCCGGGTTTTGTCCAACAAAGTTTAGCTAAAACCTTGGTTGATTATGGGATCAAAGTAACCTGGTTAGATGGAATGGATTGGAGAACCAGAAAAAACGTCGTTCCTTTCTCTTCACCTCTTTTAAAAGTGACTTCTTTAAAATGTTTACCTGGTCGAAGATTTTCAATTTGCGATGCGCTAAGTATTGAATGGCAAGCTAATCAAATCAAAAAGCTTCAAGCAGCGGGGAATCCGCTAACTTGGGTTCAGGGTAGTTTAGACGAAAGAATTTCATCTAAAATCGAATCCATTGATGTTTTTTCTGTCTTTGATGATGCTTTTTACCACGCTCCTGAAAGCACTCTTGCTCGAAAATCAAAATTGATTTTGAGTCAGAATGCATTTACCGATGATCGATACCGAGCGCACTACCCGCAAAAAGCTTATTTGGCTCTTCCGCCCGTTGAATTGAACTCACACGTGTTTCAAGTTGAATCTCCAAGAAAACTTGTTCCCGACCACTTTCCTCGAAAAATCATGGGCTATTTGGGCGCTTTTTTTCCTGAAGGTTTTGACTTTAATCTTTTGGAAAAATGCGTTCGAGAACTTCCTGATTGGGGATTTCTGATGGTGGGAAGAACAAATCAAGAAGGCTCAGATAAAATCAAACACTTAAAGACTTTTTCAAACTTTCATCACCGAGAATGGATTCCAAAAGAGAGAATTTCCTCATTTTGGCAACTCTTAGACGTAAATCTGATGTTTTATCGGGAGTCTCGAGCCAATTCGGGGGCCTATCCAATTAAGGTCTTGGAGTCGATGTATTTTGGAGTGCCGTCAGTTGCTACTCGTTGTTCCAAGACGTCGAGTCTCGAGGGAATCATTCCTTTGAGTTCCAATCCGCAAGAATTAATTTACTTGGCGAAAGCAGAGGCCATGATGAAAAAGGATCAATCACGGGTATTTGAAAGTTTATTTTATGAAATGCATCCTAAAGTACATTTGGCAAGAGTCGCGGAAGCTTTAAGTGAGGGATAATTTCTCTAGCATAGTTTTAATTCTATCCATGTAAGTGTGACCCGACTTCAGAACTCTTTGGTAACCCTTCTTGGCGATTCGGTTTCTCTCAGTCTCATTTTTTAAATAGAAAGAAACTTTCTCTTTCAGTTCGTCCACCGTTTCAAAACAAACGATTTCCTCATCTTCCTCAAAAAAACTTAGAATTTCATCATTTCGAGGAGCAATTTGGAAAGCTCCGCATGCCGGGATTTCAAATGTTCGTTGTGTATGCTTATCCTGTGCTTCTTCTCTTAGAAGCCCGAGAGTTACTTTGCTATGACTCAAAATGTCCGCGAAGTCAGGGTAATAAATGGCATGAGGAATTATGTGAGTCCTGTATTTTCGGTAGTTACCATATCTTTTCCAGCGATCCCCCCATACGTAGAGTTGTTCCCAATCGAGGGCTTTCAGGAATTTATCCCGCGAATGATCGTAAGTTCCAACGAAACTAATCGCAAAGTGTTTTGCTCCTAGTTTACTTTCAGAAGATGGAATCGGTCGATGAACTCGCGGCTCAAAGGCAGACGGGATAAAAAACGAAAGTTGTTGTCCGAGCATTTTGTATCTTTGGAGATTTTGAGATTTTGTCGTAAAGACGCAATCATAAAGAGAAAGAGACTCAAAAAAGTCGTTGGGTTTTAAAATACCAGAAGAGAAATTGTTGTCGTGTGAATGATAAATAATTTTAGGAGCATGGGGTAGGCCCTTAATGGTTTCAAGAAAATCAACCGAGAGAAAATTCTCAGCGAGATTTAGAATCACATCAATGTTTTGACTCTGACATTGTCTTATGACTGCTTCCTGCGCAGAAAAAATATTCCGTTTGAGAGGTGTTTTGGTTAGCTTAACTCGGACGCGCTCCAACAAGGAATTGCATTCAAAAAGATGCGGATCAAATCGAAAAACCAAATGGCCGAGTTTTTCGGCAGCGTCTGCATAGTAAGAAGCACAGGCCGTGGGAGAAGTGCTTCCGATATACAAAATTCTCATTTCTTAATTATAGAGGAAAGAGACGGTCTTTGCGCCAATGTCTAACAATTTGACAGTTGTGTACGAGATACACAGAAGCTGTAAAACCCCAGAAGCAAACGAAAAAATAGAAATAAAAACAAGGACCTAGGTTCGCGCTGGATGAATTCACGTTGTATACGAGGAGTGCTTTGGCACCCGCTTGCAGTTCAGGGAATTGGCTTGGGAGAGCCAGGAGGCAAAGTCAAATGCAGGCAACACGGCATCAGAGCACAGTAGTTCACGAGCTGATAGTTGCTATGGCACTGCTTGTTTCAATCATTATCGTCCTCAGGGCCAAACCTGAATCTCGATTGAAACCAGTCGTTAGTTTGACTGAGAAAAATTTAAAGGGGGTTCGAGTCGGAGAAGTTTCTCGAACTCATCGAGATTGGGCCACAGTTTTCTTCGAAGAGCTTTAAGCTCTTTGAAGGAAGTACCACTACTCCTCTCTCGCTCGCTGCTTTCATTTGTGAAAGCGGCGAGATTTTTGTGAAAAGCGGTAGCACCGTAAGGTCGCTACCGCTTTTTATTTGTGTTGAAACCTTCAAATTTAAGTTGGGCGCTGCAAGAACCGATCTTTGTATATCGAGGTTTAATTCGGTATGGAAGAAAAGAAGCTAACGCCAATCCCCCTTGCTTTGAGAGAGCGTCTCATGGCTTTTGGAGGATTAGACAACATTCAAATAGTGGCAACCGGAGGGATGGCCACTGTTTTTAAAGCTAGGCAGCCCCAATTAAACCGCTCAGTTGCAGTTAAAAGTTTGAAGCCTCACCTTTTAGAAAGTCCGGAAACCCGAGAGCGATTTCGAAGAGAAGCAAAAGCCCTGGCCTCCGTTCTTCATCAAAATGTCGCTCACGTCTACGGTTTTTATGAATCTGATAACGATGCTTTTATTTTTATGGAGTTTATTGAGGGCATCGATTTATCTCAAGCAATTCAAAAAGTGGGAGCCATTCCCATTGAAGTAGCTTGTGCGATTTTTTTGGGAATTTGCCGCGGCGTTGGATACATTCATAACCACCATCTGATTCACCGAGATATCAAACCTTCGAATATTCGGCTTACCCCCCGAGGCGAAGTTAAACTGATGGATTTTGGAATTGTTGTGGACACTGAAGGTAATTCACTGACTCGTCCTGGAATGATGGTTGGCTCTCCTAGTTACTTGTCACCTGAGCAAGTGGTGGGGGATCCCCTTAGTTATCAGTCGGATATTTTTCTTCTGGGAATTTGTCTTTATGAGATGGTGACGGGAACACGCCCGTTCAACGACGAAGGCAACAAAACGGTGTTTCAGAAAATTAGAGATTGTGATTTTATTCCCGCAGATGAAATGAAAAAATCTATTCCTCGGCGTTTGAATCGGATCATTGAGACATGCCTTGAGCAGAATCCAAGAGATCGTTTTTCTTCTATGGGGGAACTCATTCAGGAACTTGAAAGTTTTCTGGGATCTTCGAGTATGCATACTCAAGATGTTTTGTTGAAGTTTTTTGATGACGAATCTCTTCTTGTTCCGGCCATTCCCTACGCAGATAAGCCCATACGAAATCAGAAAGGTTTTCAAAAATGGAAACCTTGGCTTTTTGTAGCCGGGTTTCTAGCTTTGGGTTTAATCCTCGGCTATTGGTTGGGTCAGAGCATGGGATTAGGGTCGGAAATTTTACCTTCCACTGCTAAGCCCCTTCGGTAGGGCCTTTTTCTTTCCTTTCAAGAGCTTCAGTGCTAGAAAAAGCCCATGATCTTCAAGTCTAAAACTCCTGTAATTACTCAAGAAACTGTGTTGGAAAAACTGCGCATTGTCCAAGATCCCGATCTTCACAAAGATATTGTGACTCTTGGATTTATCAAGCAGTTAAAGATTGAAGATTCTAAAGTGAGTTTTCAAGTTGAACTGACGACTCCTGCTTGTCCCGTGAAGGAGCAGTTAAAGGCGCAATGTGAGGAGGTTGTGAAATCCATCCCTGGGGTCAAAGAAGTTTCGGTTCAGATGACGGCTAATGTTCGAACGGGGACGACCCAAACTAATCGGATTGCCCTTCCCAATGTGAAAAACGTGATTGCCATAGCGAGCGGTAAAGGGGGAGTAGGAAAAAGCACGGTCACTATCAATTTGAGTATGGCTTTGGCGGCTGATGGAGCTCGAGTGGGCCTTTTAGATGCTGATATCTACGGTCCCAGTATCCCTTTGATGATGGGGACTTTGGATGAAAAACCCGAATCCAAAGATAAA
>JBJSXY010000206.1:0-2282 GCA_046086625.1 Pseudomonadota bacterium
CTTGAGTTTTCATGAAACCAAAAATATTAATTGTGGAGAGGGAGGCGCTCTTCTCATTAATAAAAGTGAAATGGTTGAACGGGCTGAAATTATTCGTGAGAAGGGGACCAATCGGAGTCAATTCTTTAGAGGAGAAGTTAATAAATATGGTTGGGTTGATTTGGGATCTAGTTTTCTCCCATCAGATATTCTGGCAGCCTATTTATGGGCTCAACTAGAAAAGTGGGTCAGTATTCAATCAAAGAGAAAACAGATCTGGGAAAATTATCAAAGTAATTTAAAAAATTGGGCGAGCGAGCAGGGGGTTCGGACCCCGATTGTTCCCCATAATGTAGAGCAGAGCTATCATTTGTTTTATTTGATTCTCCCCAGTCTTGAGGAGCGAACTCGATTTATCGAACATTTGCGGAATCAGGGAGTTCTTGCCGTGTTTCATTACCAAGCCCTGAACAACTCAACTATGGGACGAAAACTTGGAGGCTTTCAAGGACAGTGTCCTGTTTCGGAAAGATTAAGCGACCAGTTAGTGCGATTACCGCTTTTCAATTCAATGACGGAGGAAGATCAACAAAGAGTAGTAAAGGCAGTTACAAACTTTAAAGTTCAAAGTTTCAATTTGCCTCACGGCGATTCTGTGTTCAATCAAATTCCATGGTAACAACTCTCGCAAAAAAAAGGGAGAAATGGATTGCCTCTAGTGCCTTGATGCTCTGGCCGTTTCTTTACCTGAGTACTACGATTAATGACGATGCATTTGTTTATTATACTTACGTGAAAAATTTAGCTCAGGGGAATTTCTTTGCATACGATCCAAGAGGAATACCCAGTGAAGGGTTTACGAGTATTCTTTACACACTTCTCTTGGTTCCGTTTGAATTGCTACAAATACCGCTTCCTTTAGCCGCATTACTTATCAATATTGTAACGATGCTTGGAGTTGGGTGTGTCTCAGTTAAGATCTTCGAACAGGTATTTGAGAGACGTTCAGACAATTCTTGGTTAGTAGCCGTTTGCTTCTTGTTTTTTGTTTATCTAGACCAGAATATAACAGTTTTGATGGGGTGGGGACTTGAAACCTTAGTCAATGTGTTCGTTTTTTTTCTTCTAATCCATAGATCTATAGTCTTGTTTAATACTAAAAAACAAGCGGACTTCGGTCTGCTTCTCTGCTTCTATTTTCTCGGTATTTTAATTCGGCCGGAAAACGTTCTCATTGGATTCCCGTGGGTGGGATTAGGATTTAGTGTTCTCGCGTCGAAAAAGAATGGAATCAGATCTCTAGTGGTTCTTGGTGCAGTAACCGTAATGTTTTTTTTCTGGAAATATCACGTTTTCGGAGATGTTGTTCCGACTGGTTTTTATCGAAAGATATCGGCGCGAGGGCTGGACTTTAGTTACTTGGTGAATTATTTGCGAGAATATTCTTTGGTCTTTCATCCTCTGTATTGGATCATGGTTATTTCCGTCATGTTACGAACCCAATTTTTTAAGAGCCACCGTCCGTTGCAATTAGCTGGTTTGGGGCTGGTTCTCACTTGGGCAGCATTAGTGGCCTTTATTGTAAAGGTAAATCCAATCCAGGGGTACCTGCAGAGATACCTTACTGTGGGGACTTTGGTCAGCTATCTGGTGGGCTCAATCTTTTTCGTATTTATCATTCCCCGATTGAGGATTATTCAGCTTCTGATGACAAGTATCGTGGTTATCATTTTATTTGGAGGAGTGAGACAGCGTCAGCGATCCAATCCCTTAGCTTTGTATCAAGAGACACGGAGGCAATTAGACGGTGATCCCTATGTGGCTTTTGGAAAGTACCTACAAAAACACATCAAAAAGCCAGAAGAAGTTAGCCTGATGTTCGGAGATGCTGGTTCCATTCCCTATTTCTTTAACTGTAAATTCATCGACATCAATGGTCTAACTGAGCCCTACTTGGCGAAACTCTTTAGAGACCCCAAAAAAAGCGAGAAAGTCGCACAGTATATCTCAAATCAGAAACTAGATATGGCGGTCTTGGCCGTTGAAAACAACTGGATCAATCTGAAGAAAGATTCGCAATCCTTACCTCAAGGCCCGCTCAATAAGCCCCGTGAGTATGCTTATCTCTTGCGGAGGATGAAAGCGGATGGTTTTGTATACGGAGGTACTCTCCATGCATCTTCCTATGATTTGCATTTTGGACTCAATAGACAATCTCCCCGATTTTCTGAATTGAAGAAAGTCTTGTCGGATTATATTTCCACTGGAAAAGGGTTTGTTAAGGAGTCCAGTCTGATTGTTCA
>JBJSXY010000207.1:0-3022 GCA_046086625.1 Pseudomonadota bacterium
CTGCAAACTGTTTTAAATCTTTCTTTTTCAAAGTCATCTGGCACTCCTCGAGTTCAGAGGGTTCAAAAGTATCTCTTGTTTTGTAAAACGTTTAAGTAAGGGAAGTTCTATAAGATGAATTAAATTCTAACAGTTTGTAAAAACCTACAATAACCCCTATGCGTCAGTGCTCGTTATTGCTCTACAAAATTTCCAAACTGATCCAACATGTAAAGAGGAATGTTTCGTTTGGCGATTCGACTCTCATCAAAACCCGTGATTCCAATCGGAGCTTCAAGATTTTGAATCATGTTGATTTGTTTAGCTAAATCGGCTCGATTGCTCGACTGGCTTTTTTGTAATCCCACAGAGATAAGTTCCATCGCTTCAAACCCTTGCGCTGCCAATAGATCGGCTTGCGTCCCAAAAGCTTCTTGGTAACTTCGCATAAAGTCACGCTGCGCAGAGCTTCGAGTCACCGGATTCATCACTCCGGGAAAAACCGCTTTTTCTACAAATTGTCCACCTCGTTTGTATAACTGGTCCGAATTCCACTCAGTAATGCCGAGAAGAGGCAAATCGCGAACGTCTAAGTAAGCAAGGCCTGCAGCGATAGCAGCCACCGTTTTAGGTGAATCTGGTAAAAAAATGGCATCGAAATCAATAATTGGTTTCAATTTAAGCTTTGGTTCTCGTCCCGTTTTCGCTTTCATTTCCTTTGAATATTCCTGAAGCGCGGTCCATTCATTTCGTCTAAACCGAACGTCTTTCAGGCCAATCAGAGACTTGATAGAATCCTGAAAATCAGTTTCTGTTGGATCGTAGAATTCAACCCCCACTACTTTTCCACCACGACTTTCAACTTGTTCCCAAAACTCATTGGTCATGTCTCGACCAAAGGCATTTGAGGGACTTAAGATAGCAAACCTTTGGAGTCCTCTATCCGCTACAGAAAATCTAACCAAGTTCTCCAACTGAACTTTTGGAGTAAGGGCATTCTGAAAAATGTATGGCCCCTGACTGGACACTCCAGCTTTGGATGCTAACGAAATATTTACCACTCCGAGACTTTGTGCTCTTTCAGCAACTGCAAGCCCTTCCTTAAAATTTAAGGGCCCAATCACTGCAATGACATTTTTGTCTTGAACTAACGAATCCAACGCGGCCTGAGCCATGGCAGGGCTGGATCCAGAATCTTCAACAAAAACATTGAACCCCTCACCGGTGCTTGTTTGAAACATTTTTGAAGCAAGCAAAATTCCCTCAAGCGCTTTTTTTCCGTAAGGTGCTAAGCGGCCTTTGAGAGGTAAAATAACGCCGATATTGTTTCTTGAGCCTTTTGTCCCCGCCCCTAAATCCATGGGAGGAATAGAAATTTCCGCCTGCCGATATTTAGCAAAGTCGTCAGACTCCTTCGGGGCTTCTTTCAATCCAAGTGCCGCTAACCTTTTGGCTGCTCGATTTCTACAAATGAGCTCTGGACCGTTCGACACTAAGTCCTGAAGCTGATTTACATCATTTATTTTTTGTAAATGCTTCTCAATTTTTTCTTCTAAAACCGATTTACCAACTTCATCTGAAACTAAAGCAAGCTGATTTGAATAAGCTAAAATAGCCGTTTTATCGTCCGATTGAGAAGTGGCATTCAAGGCCTGAAGTTGATAAAAAGTGAGCGCTCTTTTATTTCCCTGCCTTCGAACCTCCTCTTTTTTCAATCGATTTAAAGTCACTTGGGCTTTGTCGTACTGATTCAATTGATACTCACTGGCAGCTAAATTGTAGTGGGCATCAAAAGCAAAAGGAGATAGCGGGTACTTTTTTATGAAACTATCAAACTCAAAAACCGATTTTGAATATTCACCTCGACTGTAAAATAGAGAAGCAACTCGATAGTGAGAGACTTCTGCAGCTTTACTTCTCGGCCAACGATTACGAATATTTTGAAATTTTGTGGTCGCTGCTACGTAATTTCGATTTTGCAAATCCTTCTCTGCTTGAAGAAATAGAGACTTCGCTTCAGGTTCAATAAAAACTGAAACAGCAGGTTCTATTTTGACAGTCCCCAATTCAGTTTTCGCAGACTTAACCGCGCATCCCACCAAACAAAATCCGATGAGGAGCTTGGTTAAATTGAGTTTCACTTAAAAACCTCTTTAAATCTTTGGAGGAAATTCAATACTTTGGGATAAGATTCCGAACGGCCCTCTTTATCAAATTCTTTCAAGAGCTCTTTTTGTCGACCTGTGAGGTTCTTGGGAACTTCAATATGAAGTCGAATATATTGATCGCCATAACCAGAACCATTCAAACGTTTGATACCTTTGCCTTTTAGCCTCAAAGTTTCCCCTGGTTGAGTTCCTGACTGAATTGTCATCTCCACAGCTCCGTGGAGCGTTGGGACTTCAAGTTCCGTCCCCAAAGCAGCTTGAGTAAAAGTGATCGGCATATCTAAAATAACATGCTCGTCTTCTCTTTTGAATAAGGGATGCTCGTTGACTCGAATTAGCACATATAAATCACCCACGGGCCCAGACAAACTCGCACTTTCCCCTTCCCCCCGAAGCCTTAACCTCTGCTCGCTATCAATTCCAGCAGGGATGTTGACTAACACGCTATGAGGTTTTTTGACTTTGCCTTTTCCCTTACAAGATTTGCAACGTTCTTCAATGATGACGCCCGCTCCCGAACATGAGCCACAGGTTCTTGCAAGCGTAAAAAAACCTTGATTCAAGCGAACTTGACCCGTGCCTCGACAAGTTCCACAGGTTTTAGGTTTTGTTCCGGGTTTGGCTCCAGAGCCACTGCAACTTTCACAGGAAAACTCTTTTTCAAATGTGATTTTTTTCTCAGTTCCGCGAGCGGCTTCTTCAAACTCGATATCAAGAGTGTAACGAAGATCTACTCCAGAAGAGCCCCTCGCCCCTCCGCCAAAAATATCGCCGAAAATATTATCAAAAATATCTGAAAAGGAGCCTGCCCCAAAACCTGGATCAAAACCGAAACCCTGGCCCCCCATTCCTGCATGGCCAAATTGGTCATAAGC
>JBJSXY010000208.1:0-3844 GCA_046086625.1 Pseudomonadota bacterium
CTCAAAAAAATCACTTATTAACCAGCGTGATATTGGTCACTCTTGTCATACATTCCAAGATGCTTTGAAAAATGCTTTGAGAGAAGATCCAGATGTAATTCTCATTGGTGAGCTCCGAGATTTGGAAACTATTTCCTTGGCATTAACCGCTGCTGAAACGGGACATCTAGTTTTGGGAACCCTTCATACGCGGGGAGCCGCTGCATCGATTGATCGAATGATTGATTCTTTTCCAGCCGGTCAACAAGGCATGATTCGAGCCATGATTGCCGATTCCTTATTGGCCGTTATTAGTCAGAGCTTACTGAAAAAATCGGATGGTACCGGACGTGTGGCTGCTTATGAAATCATGGTGGTGAATAGCGCTATCTCAAACTTAATTCGCGAGGGAAAAGTCTTTCAAATGGAAGGGGTTATTCAAACGGGTAAAAAAGATGGAATGTGCCTCATGGAGCAGAGCCTTATGGCTCTTATTTCCCAAGGGATAATTACGGCCGAAGAAGCGGCTCCTTATTTGAAGAACCCCCCACCTTCAACAACGAGTGCTCCCCGAGTTGCTCCTAAGCCCATGACTCCTCCCAACCCGACCGTTTCAAAGCCAAAAATAGCCCCCACTCCTGCCGTAAAGGTTCCGCCCCCAACTGCAGAACCAGAGAGTTTGGGAATGGATTGGCAGGTCGCTCCCGATGCAGAGTTATCTATTGTTTCAAATATTCTCGATCTTCCCTCGGATGATGAAGATGGGCTCATTAATTCAATTGATTTGACCGAGACCCCCGAGCCGCCCAAAAAGGCTCCCGTAGTAGCTCCCCCGCCCCTTAAAAAGAAGGCAGGTTGACGCTCCCCTCCTAAATTGGTTCAATCCTTAGTTATGAAAGACTCTCTAAAACTTGCTACTTTAATTGACCATACTCTATTGCGTAAAGATGCAACCGCTCCTGAGTTTGAAAAGCTTTGTCAGGAAGCCGTTGAACACGGATTTAAAACCGTTTGCGTGGAAGCGGAGTGGCTTCCGTTTGTTACGCAGAAACTAAAGGGCTCGTCGGTTCTTCCGATTGCAGTGATCTGTTTCCCTGAGGGAACTGCCCCGACCCCTGAAAAAATACAAAAAACTCAGGCTGCGGTGAAAGCCGGAGCTCAAGAGATCGACATGGTTTTAAATCGAGAGCTTTTAAAGGCTCGGAAATATTCCGAGGTTCTTCAGGATATAAAAGGAGTAGTAGAAGCTGCTGGACGGGCTCCAGTAAAAGTGATTTTAGAGACGAGTGAACTCAATCAAGAAGAAAAAGCGATTGCCTGTGCTTTAGCCAAAATTGCCGGAGCTGCTTTTGTTAAAACGTCTACGGGTTTTTCCAAATCGGGTGCTACAGTTGAAGATGTCAGTCTAATGCGTCAAATAGTGGGCCCAGAAATGGGAGTGAAAGCTTCGGGCGGAGTTCGTTCTTATGATGATGCCATCAAGATGGTGAATGCCGGTGCGTCTCGCCTTGGTACTTCAGCGTCTGTTGCTATCGTTAGTAAGTCGCAAGGGAATTCTCATTATTAATTATGGGTGCTAAAAAAGAATTTAAACGGTTTATCTGTCTTGTTGCAGATGGATTTGGTGTCGGCGAGGCCCCCGATGCCCAGGTGTATGGGGATCAAGGTTCCAATACGTTGGGCAATATTTCCAAAAAAGTAGGGGGGCTTAAACTTCCCAATTTAGAAAAATTAGGGCTAGGTTGTTTAGGCACGTTCGAGGGAATTCGATCTACTTCGAGTCCTTTAGCTTTAGTTTCAAGATTAGCAGAGAAAAGCGCAGGCAAAGATACAACTTCTGGACATTGGGAAATTGCCGGGGTGATCACCGATAAACCCTTTCCTGTTTTTGAAAATGGATTTCCTCAAGAACTTGTAAACGAGTTCGTTCAAGCGGCTCAGATCCCTGGTGTCTTGGGAAACTGTCATGCAAGTGGCACTGAGATCATTAAAAATCTTGGTGAAGAGCACGTAAAGACAGGAAAGCCTATCTTGTATACCTCTGGGGATTCGGTATTTCAGGTGGCGGCCCACGAGGAAGCATTCGGTTTAAAAAGACTCCATGAAATTTGTGAAATCGCTCGAAAAATAACTTTGCCCTATCAGATAGGCCGAGTGATCGCTCGTCCTTTTAAAGGTAGTAGCGCTATTAATTTTAAGAGAACCGAGAATCGAAGAGACTATTCTTTGAGTCCGGGAACCACCTGTTTGGACGTCATTAAGAAAAATGGAATTGAAGTAATTAGTGTTGGAAAAATTGATGATATTTTTGCTCATCGAGGAATTTCTTATGGAAATCACACTGGAAACAATCCAGACAGCCTAAAGGCAACGCTTGATTTTATTAAGAAGACTCGCGGTCAAAAAGCCTTCATCTTTGTAAATTTGGTCGATTTCGACATGCTTTTTGGGCATCGAAGAGATCCCGTGGGTTATGCTAAAGCCCTCGTTGAAATGGATGAGTTTTTACCCAAAATTCTTGCAGAGCTTACCGAAGAAGATTGTTTGATTATCACTTCCGATCATGGGTGTGACCCCACGTTTCGGGGAAGTGATCACACTCGCGAGTTTGTTCCATTGGTTGCATATTCCCCAAAGACTTCAGGGGCTCATTTGGCCGATCGAGCGACTTTTTCGGATATTGGAGCCACGATCCTGGACGCCTTTAATCTCTCAAAAAAAGAACTCCCTGGGCTTGGACAAAGCTTTCTATGCGACCTACAGAAATAATTTCGAAAAAAAAACGGGGCGAAGAGCATAGTATTGAAGAACTGTGTTGGTTTTTGGATTCGTTTCTAAAAGGCGAAGTTACGGATTATCAAATGACTGCTTGGTTAATGGCAGTTTGTTTCCAGGGAATGACTCCTAAAGAGAGAACTGAGTGGACACGTTTGATGTGGAAATCCGGTGAGTCTCTCCCAAGAAGCGAAAGAGATAGCTACTGGATTGATAAACACAGTACAGGAGGAGTGGGTGATAAGACTTCTCTCATTCTGGTGCCTGTAGTTATGGCAGCTTCCGAGAAACTATCAGGTGAACAAAAAGTTAAACTTCCGATGGTCTCCGGACGTGGGTTAGGGCATACCGGAGGGACACTCGACAAGCTAGAATCAGTGTCTGGATTTTCGCCCATTCAAAGTGTGAATGAAGCATTACGGCTTTTAGATAAAAATGGTTTTTTTATGATAGGGCAGACGGACCAAATTGCTCCCGCTGATCGTCGCATTTATGCTCTGAGAGATGCAACAGCTACAGTCGACAGCATTCCTTTAATTGTGTCGAGTATTCTATGTAAAAAGCTAGCTGAAAGCCTCGACGGCATTGTTTTTGATGTGAAAATGGGCCGAGGCGCTTTTATGAAAACGCCCGAATCTGCCCGGGAATTGGCTAAAGCCTTAGTATCTACGTCCAAGATGCAAAACCTCAATGCTGTTGCTGTGATTAGTTCTATGGATGAGCCGAATGGAACAGCGATTGGAAATTTCGTCGAAGTTGAGGAGTGTTGGGACTTCCTTGAAGGAAAGCAAGAAAATGGGCTTAAAGCGTTGGTAGTTGAGCTGGGGACTTGGATGATTTATTTAGCTGGAAGAGAAAAACATTCTTTCGAAAAATGTCGGGAAATGATTGAGAGAGAGTCCTCTAGTTCTCGATCTCGCGAGCTTTTTAAAAAAATGTTTGAGAGCCAAGGGGGGCAGTGGTCTGATTTTGTGACGGCTAGGAACTCTATTCCTCCTAACTATCGCAGATTGTCTTTGCCTTCCCCTGAATCAGGATTTGTATCTCAATGTGATGCTTTGGGAATAGGCGAGTGGGTTCAAAAAAGAGG
>JBJSXY010000209.1:0-5987 GCA_046086625.1 Pseudomonadota bacterium
TAACAATGCTCTGGTTGTTCAAACACTCGCACAGTGGTCGGCGCTGGGAGATTCTCCGGGGCAAAAAAATCGGCTCGAAATTGTTGCTAACGAATTAGCCTGCCCCTTTCCTGAGGAGAATGAGGGGTCTTTTGCTCCGAGCGAAATGATCGATCAAGAAACTCGGCCACATATTAAAGCCCAGCTTGAGCTACTAGACTCCATCGACCAGCGGGAAAGGAGGCTTCATCCTGACCAACTCACTGAAGCCGGGCTTATCGAACTCGAAAACTTAAGACGACTAGAAAGGGATATCCAAAGAGAGAAAAGCCTTTTTAATGGGCCAAACAATCCAGTTCTGAAAGAACTCTACTCCAGAAAAAAATCTGTGATTCAAAAATTAACGGAACTTGGCCTGTCCCCAGTGCTCGAGAACGCCCAAACTCAAACTGCCATTGCCGCTCCGAAAGACTTGCCTTCTCTTTCAAAGTCGGAGCTGAAAGCTTTCGAAAAAAGCCATAATCTCATTTTCGATTCTCAAACCAATTCTTTTATCATGGGCCCAGACTCAAAAATAGATTCCGAAGTTTTATCGTTATTTTCTAGGGCGCGCGGCATTCACCTCCGTTATCAGGGACTGGGAAGAGAGAAAGAACTCTTCTTTTTTAACGGGGCAAACCCTGAATCATTGGTTGCTTTAATGGCTCATGAAGCAGCTTCTTTAGGTGTGGGGCATCGTCACACATCTTTAAGCTGGGATGAAATCCGCAAGCTGGATAATTCGAATGCGGGGGGAGATCCTGTTCCCTGGTTTCCACTCACGGAAAAAACTTCCGCACGGCTTATTGAAAGAAACGGAAAGCTGGAAGCTGACTTCATTTCAAACGATATTCTCTCTGAAGAAACCAGAAGGAAAATGGAAGCCTTGATTCAAGCAAGAACGGAAGCACATGCAGCCGCGGCTCAGTATGGTAAGGGGTGGGAGGGTCTTCGTCATGCGGCTAGAGCGTACGGCGGCGCCATAGTGGGATACGACCCATCCCAAACAAGCGAGACTAAAAGACTTCAAAGTGCAGCAAACAACTACGCTGCTCTTCGCCATGCTTTTGCTGCTATTGGAATAGCGCCCATCAAGGGGATGCAAGAAAACACGAGAGAGTTTAATAAGAATGAGTTGCAAATGATGAAAGCTTATTTGGATCAAGAGGATGAAGCGATTCATCAGTTTCTCACCAACGTCGAAACGATTCATGCCCTATCCGAAATCGCTCTAACCTCAGCGATTCCAGTGGGCAACTTATTGGCTCTGGAAGCTAAGCTGGCCAAAGTAGCTTATGGTTCCAGTAAAGCAGCGACGGCGGCGCGAGTGGCTCAAGTATTGGTTCGCACTGCCATTCGGTATCGTGATGCCACTAAAAACGGTCTTGCGACAGCTGCTAAATTTGAAGGGGTTCATCTTCTTGCAAGCTCACTTCTGTCCCTATCCCCTGATAGTGCAGATAAAATTATTGAAGACCGCATCAAAAGAGCTACAGAAGGGGGGCTGGGAGATAACTGGCGAAAACACCCCGCACATCCGGGAAGAGATCCTAAGTGGGGAGAGTTTGATAAGAAAACAGGGCAACCGGTAAATTCTCAATTGAGAGCTGAATATTTAAAGGCTCTAGTAGAGTACAACGTTGAAGAATCTTTAGATATTGATGGAAACGGCGTCATTGATGAACTCCAAGGGGAGGCGGGCACGCCAGTTCCCTTTGCAAGAAAGAGAGATTTTATATCTAAAGTTTCCGATCCTCACCGATTGAAAGGCTTTGCAGATAGCGCCGCTTTTTTTAGAAACTTAGAAATGGTGAAAGGCCTTCCCGCTCGTTGGATTACACTGCCCACCGAAATGGCGCTGGCGAGCAGTCTACAAGAAGCTGCAAGATCGAATGAATCATTACGCTGGGAACAAAAACAGACAGGAAAAGATCCAGGCTCGCTCTTGAAGCGTATGAGAGATTCAGCGATCAGTGGTTTTGTTGAAGGCGGCCGGTTCGGAATTTCGGGAACTGCCTCCAATGCGACGCTAGCGAAAATTGCTGGGGGGGGGCCTTCAGGTTTCAAACAACTCCTCGGAACAGGTTTGTTTATCGCAATTGATTCAGCCACTAAAGCAGCAGTGAATCAGTATGAATATGGATCTACGGGGGTTGCGAGAGGGAGCTGGGAAGAAACACTTAAGGGTTTTGTGGAAGACAATGCGGTGACTGCCTATATCGGTTGGGGAATTTCTCGCTCTGGTCTTGCTCGAAAACAGCACCAAGACTTGAAGAAGGCTTTTTTGACTGGGGGCGAACCCGCTCTTAAAAACGCAGTTGAGCAACAGGAGAGCGCTATTCGTGAAAATTCGGAATCGGTAAAGAGACAAGTTTTGTCTTCCGTCAATCCAACCGAACTAGCCGCAGCCCCGAGAGCTACACAAGAAGCTTACGCTGCTTTTGTCGAAAGCACGGTCCTAGAGGGAAATGCTCGGCTAGTAGCCGCACAGAGAATAGCGCTTGCCTCCGGAGAAACTTTTATTACTTCAGAAGAAGCTCTTAGAGTTGGAGAAATTAATCACAGGATCTTAGAGCTTTTTAGGGGGGGCGCTTGGAGTCAACCCAAAGAAATCGCTCGCCTCATGCGAGAACAAGATCAGATTTTTGAGGGAATCACTCAGAAGTTAAAAGAAGCAGAGCAGGGTTTTCAAAAAATGGAGATGCAGCTGAGAAAACAAGCTGCACGTTCAGACCCCGAGATTCGTGCTGCCTTTGAAGCAAACAGCCAAGCGCTTAATGCTCACCGAGAAGTCATCGCTGGCTTAACAGAAGCCGCCGGCCGAATGGCTCCTTTGCGATTAATGGTGGGCCCCGTGGAAACTATTGCTGCAGTGTCTGATCCTCACTCGGAACTGGCCAAGCGACAGTTTAGTAACCGTCCTCAAGCTCTAGCCGCTCTGGAAAGATACCAAAAATCGACGGGTCAAAAATTTTGGGAGACTCTAGGAAAATGGTCGGAAAAGCTTTCTGAAGAACACTTGGGACCTGATTTTAGAAGAAGTGATTCGGGCGAAGGCAGTTTTGTTCAACGCGTATTTGGGGACAAGCCCTCAACGGTTGGGTTTTCAGGTCGAGAACAACGAGCCGCTGCAGAATATGTAGAACAAGTTATCAAGGACAAGAAGACATCCCCTCAAGAAAAAGAAGAACTTCTGGGTGTTCTTTTTGACTTGGATCCCGCAAGAGCCAACAAGTTAGCTGAATCGCTATTTCCTAACACCGAAGGACCATGAAATATTTTTTATTTTTTTTTAGTGTGTTTTCGCTCTGTTCCTGCCGAAACACTCCTGTTCGGTTTATGTTTCAAAATGCCGTTGGGCTTAATCTAAACCCGGCCGGGTGTTCTATTTTGGATCTGGGCGGGGCTTCTCGAATGTGCGAACGCGTGAGGATAGAAAAACCAGACCTGTTCTTTCAAGTTGGGCCTGCATTTTCAATGGTGATACCTAGAGCTGATGTTTCAACAGAACAAGTTTCCAAGCTTCAAAGAGCGCTCGTGCTGACATGGAATGAAGCGCACGTTAGTTTTTACAGTGTTGATGGAGAAGACTTGGGTTCTGGTCTTAAGTCATTTTTAGAAGTGACATCGCAAAAAACATTTTCACTTTTGTCGACAAACATAAGAGATCGGCAAGGGAAACCGCCTTTTAATCTTTTTCAAAAGACCGACTGGAATGAGGCTTCTTTTCTGTTTCTTGGTTTCACGACGCCAAAAAGCGCCTCTCGTATAAGCGACTGGCAAGCAGTGCCGTTTAAAGACGCTCTTGAAAGCCTCAATCCGATTCTGAAGGAGAACGCTCAAGCGCAAATCGTTGTTTTGGGATCGTTGTCTCAATCCCAAAGACAAGAGATTTTAAATCTGATTGCGCAGCCCGTTTATTTTCTTGGAGGATCTTTAGAGGAAGACAATACAACTGAATGGATTCCGATGGGCGGAGGCTCTTTTTGGGGAAAAGCTGTGGATTTGGGTCGAGGGATGGGAAAAATTGAATGGAACAGTGCCCCTTCGATGGCTTTTAAGACTGAGTTTTCTTCGAAAGGGCTCCGTAAAGACCTCGACGCAGTCAATCAGTGCACAAAAATCATTGAAGACGCCTTAGGCTCTTCGCGCTGAGGCCCTTTCGGGTTACAATTTTAATTTGAATTCACAAGGAGACTGTATGAGACGGTTTACAGGTTTAGTAGGACTCTTAACTATCGTAGTGTCGTTTGCGTTTTTGGCTCAGGCTGAAAGACCTCGTGAAAGAGAAAAAGAGAGAGGAAGAGAAGAAAAAAAGAAAGAGAAAGTTTTGGAGCTAGACGAACATGGCCGGCCTTGTGAAGGAGCTTGCAAAGCCATCTCATCGGGTCGAGGAACCGAAGTTAGGGCACAAGAAGATCCAAGAATCGGTAAAGAAGCGTCCATCATTGAAGCTTCTATAAAAGCAGTGAAGGAACCTAAGCTCCAAAGTGAAGTTCGCAACACACTTGAAAATCAAGTCAAAGATTTAGATTCGAACGCTAAAGAAGGCCTACTCTTTCGAGAAGAAATGTTTGCAAAATTTCGCTCCAGTGAATCAGCAGAAGCCAAATTGGAGAGCAAAAATCGCGGGGTCGAAGGCGCCTTTCTTACCAGTCTCGTCGGGCGATTAAAAGAAAACTGGAAAGACCAACTAGAAACTTTAAAGAAACTCGTTTGCGCTTCAGAATGTGGTCACCGAGGAATGGGTAAATCTTGTAGAGCTATTACGCTTCTTGCTCAGAAATTAACTCCGGCTCTAATTCCCGCTGGAGTGTCGACCATTTCTGCTTTTGCCGTTCATGAAGTCCTCAAAGGCGATGGAACCAAAATGATGAAAGTAGATGTTTCTTTTGATGGCACTGAAGAAATCCGAAAGCTCGAATTTGAGAGTAAAGAGCAGCCTGAAGAAAAAGTCAGCGCCAATAAAGAGAGTAAGTAATACTCTTAATGAAAAACCGGCTTATCCTTTTGGGGCTTGGACTAGGCTTAATCAGCCTAGCCGAGCCCCAAGTTTTTTCAAGTTGCCCCAAAGTCTATAGCCAGCTTAGGAGATCAGAACCTCTCCAGGGTGGGTTTGCTGTTGGAATTTCTGTTGAAGAAATGCAAGGGATTGCAGACTCAATTTCCCCTTCGGGTTTTTCGATTAATCCACTTCCTGGAAAATCGTTTCAACAAGTTCTTATCAATGCAAGCTATCGAAATTCTTTCTGGGAAAAAATCGGGGTCGTTATTCGAGATATTGCGGGCTCTCATCTTCTCAATGATGGAAACCACCGCGTTGCCTATCTTATTGCTCAAAGGCTAATTGAGCGAAACGGCGTTATTAGAAGTCCAAGTAATAGCGATCAGCAAATTTACGATGTAATTTCTAAAGTGGGACGAAAAGCAGAAGGGTACCGAACTCCAGAGGAAATTGCTGAAAAGCTTCGTGGGTATTAATCTTTTTTGTCGGGGATTTCTTGCGTCCCTAAGCCATCGTAAAGAACCGAGCGCACTGTCCATTCTTTCATTTTAGCTTCATAATCAGTGGGCGATTCCATGAAAATAGTTTCCCAAGGGCAAATCTTTGCACAAGCTTCGCAGCCAATGCACCTATCTTGATCCACTTCTACAACGCGCATGAAATCGGGATGCTCAACCCCTGGAACTTGTTCAATGCAATCGACTGGGCAAACGGGGATGCAGGCATGGCAACCGGTACACCCACGCTGATCAATCACCGCATAATGGCGAGGCGCCTTTTTTCGTTCTGCTTTTCCAAGACCTGGGTTTTCGGCTTTCTTTTGAAACATAGGGTCAGTATAGACTTTGGCCATAGAGCCCGCAAGGGGCGGAAAGCCAGATTTGGGGGTTCTTTTGAACCCAAGGATCCAAACTTTTCGTTGCTTCGGGGGAGTGCCCCCACGCAAAGACCCTGCGAGAATCTT
>JBJSXY010000210.1:0-2174 GCA_046086625.1 Pseudomonadota bacterium
TGGCGGTCGTCCGCCGACGTCCCCGAGACATGGGCGGCCCGCTGGGCCGGGCTCTTCCCCGCCGACGACCGGCGCGCCTCATGCCGTTGGACAGGCCGCTTCGCCCCCGCCTTTCCCGTCATCCATCTCTACTCCCGCTCCGAGGATGTGCTTTCGCCGCCGCCGGCCGACGATTCCCGCTGGCCCGGGATCCTCGCCGTCGCAGACCACGGCGCTTGGATCTACCAGGAGGCCACCAAGGGCCGCTGGCCCGGCCGCTGGGTCAATCGCCAGCGCTCCCAGGCCGGCTGGGCCCCCTCGCCCCAGTTCTCCCGCCGCCTCGCCGAGCTCTCCCGGGCCTCGGGCCCGCGGCGCGACCTTCTCCTGCGCACCCGGCCGCTCTTCGCCGACCCGCGCGACGGCTCGCTCCTTCATCCCGACCTCGGTCGCGACTCGCCGGGGTCGCGCGCCGTCGCCCGTCGCCTCTCCTCGCTCGAGGGACTCGGCTCCGATTCCCTTCCCTCCGGCGCCTCCTGGACCCAGCGCGACGAGTTTCTCGCCCACGCCGCGCCGTCCCTCACGCCTCCCGCCGGCTCCGTTCCCCTCGCCGGCGCCCGAGGCTATCGCATGGACGGCGTCGGTCCCCAGGATTCCGCGCCCGGCTTCCTCGCCCCCTTCCCCCTCGGTTGGCCCTCCGGCATCGAGGTCGTCGCCTATCTCGACGCGCCCGCGCCCATCTGGCGGCATAGCGACATCAAGAACGTCGCCTTTCCCCACGTCCATCCAGCCTTCGCCTTCGTCGTGCGCGAGGCCGACCTCGGACTTCCCGATTTCCCCCCGCCATGATCCCCCGCTCCCTCCTCCTCGCCTTCCTGCCTCTTCCCGCGCTTGCCGCCGCCATCGACCTCGAGATCCGCGTCGCCGACGAGCTCGGTCGCCCCGTCGCCGACGCCGAGGTCGACGCCCTGCTCGTTCCCCGTCTCTCGGCCGACCCCTTCAACTCCCCCGCCCAGCGCATCCGGGTCGCGGCCCGAGCCGACGAGCGCGGCCGCGCCCGCCTCCAAGGCCGACACGCTCCCGACCACCTCGCCGTCACCGCCCGGGCCGAGGGTTTCTACGCCGTCTCCCGTCGCGTCACCGCCTTCGACCGCGTCGTCCGACTCTCCCTCCTCCAGCAAGGCCCGCGAGTCCCCTCCGTCCGCGTCGACCTCCTCACGTCCTCCCTGCCGGCCGACGGCTCACCCCTGCCTTTCGACCTCGAGCGAGGGGCCTTCCTGCCCCCCGTCGGCGTCGGCCGCCGCGCCGACCTGCTCCTCGCCGGTCGGTGCGAGTCCCATCGCCTCCCGCCCGGCTCCCCCGAGACCTTCGAGGATCATGCCGAGCTCCGTTTCCTCGACCCCCGCTCCGGCTGTCTCCCCGTGCCACGCCCCGGCCAAGAGGGCTTCGCCGCCTCCGTCCAGCCCTTCCTCGCCGACCAACTGCTCCATGAGGTCAGCCATCCCCTCGAGGCCCCGGCCGAGGGCTATCAGCCTTCCCTCACCTATCGCCTCGCCCGCACGCAGCCCGCGCCCCCGCCCGGCGATCTCGCCTGGGTCCGCCCCCTACCCGGCGTCGTCCCGTCCCCCGGCCGTGTCGGCAGCCCCCAGTGGCTCTTCCGCATCCGTCCCGGCCCAGCCGCGCTCCACGGGGTCATCACCGATTTCGGCTGGGTCGACGGTGGTCGGCTCCGCCTCGCCTATCGCATCAGTTCCGAACCCGGCAATCCCTCCTTGGAATTCGACGCGCCTGAAAGATAGCCAAGTCCCGCGGAGGCGCTTAATCCATGGTCATGCGCGCCCTCCTCGCCCTCGTCCTGGCCCTCGCCGCCCCCCAAGCGCTCGCCACCTCGATGGTGGAGGTTCTCTCCACCCACCGCACTAAGGCGGTCTACGAGGGCGTCCGCAACCTCCCGTGCCGCCATCGCACCTCCCTCTGCCCGGACCGCTGCGGCCACGCCCGCGCCGTCGCCGTCTTCCGCGTCACCGAGTACGTCGCCTTCGACAAGCCCGGCAAGTATGGCGATGGCAAGACGACCGAGTTCCTCCTGCCCCTCGTCGAGGGCGAGGAGGTCTCCGCCGAGGTCCTCGCCGTCGCCAAGGCCCTCTCCAAGGGCGACGCCGTCCGCCTCGAGTGGCTCCATGAATACGTGACCAAGG
>JBJSXY010000211.1:0-3011 GCA_046086625.1 Pseudomonadota bacterium
AAGTTCCCACTTAAATAAAATAGCGTAAACTGCTCATCATTTATTTTTTGAAGAGCGCGTTTCATTTCCCCAGAACGGAGCTCTGTTAACTTTTTTTTGTCCATGGCCTCTTTGGCTTCTCCACTCAATCGCACAAAATTACGAACTGTCTCCTCAGGTGATAACGGAGTAATGGGAACCTCTTTCTTGGTACATCCGATAAGGTTTATCACCACAACAAACATCAAAAAAATATTTCTCATAAAGGCCATTCTACGCTTAATTGGAGGAAATTTGAAGTTGAACGCTTTTTAGGATGCAGGTAGTCTGCCTCGATGGGCCTTCTTAGAGACAAATTAATTGAAAAAAAAAGAGTCTTCACGGCTGAGATTTCCCCTCCAAAAGGGGCGGGCACAAAGAAATTACGGGACCACATTCAATTAATCGGTCCCCATGTCACGGCAATCAATATTACAGATTGTCAGCGATCGATCGTCCGCATGGCATCCTGGGCGGCTTGCAAAATTATTATGGACATGGGAGCAGAGCCAGTTTTTCAAGTCACTTGCCGTGACAGAAACTCCATTGCCCTCCAAGCTGATCTCATGGGAGCTTCAGCTCTAGGCATTCCGAATGTTCTTTGTCTGACGGGCGATCCCGTAAAAGTGGGTGATAGCCCAGATAGCCGTTCTGTTTTCGAATATGAATCTTTGAAACTGCTTCAGACAGCATCAAATCTCCAAAGAGGTCGAGATGCGCAAAACTTAAAAATGAATGCGCCAACTCGCTTTTTTTTGGGAGCCGTGGTTAATCCCACTCTCAAGGGTTCAAACGGCCAACTGGACCGAATGAAGAAGAAAATTTCTAGTGGAGCCTCGTTCTTTCAGACCCAAGCTAATTACGACACTGAGGATTTTTCCTCTTTTCTCTGCAAGGTCCGAGACCTTAACATTCCGATTCTGGCTGGAATTCTAGTTCTTCATTCAGCCGAAATTGCACGGTTCATTCATGAGAATATTCCAGGGATACAGCTACCCGAGAGTATTATTGAACGGATGGCTCATTCCTCCAATCCAGAACAAGAAGGAATTGAAATTGCCCTTGAGTCCATGCTGCATTTAAAGGATCTCTGCGCCGGCTTTCATTTGATGACTATTCGACGTGAACCTTTAATTCCCGAAGTGGTGAAAGGCTTTTATGAACGACATTCTGTCTAGAACCCCTTTGTATCAAAAGCACCTTGCTTTAGGAGCCCGCATGGTTCCTTTTGCTGGGTTTTCAATGCCTGTTCAGTACCACGGCGTTCTTGAAGAGACCAAGGCTTGTCGAAAAACCGGTGGGCTTTTTGACATAAGCCATATGGGCCAATTCTCTTTAAAAGGAAAACAGGCTATTTCTAAACTTCAGCCCTTGGTGACCAACCAGTTAAGCAAAGTGGCAGTAGGCCAAGCCCAATACGGTTTTTTGTGCAATGAAACTGGGGGAGTCATTGATGACATTATTGTTTACCACCGATCGGAAAATGAGGTTTTCCTCTGTGTGAATGCCAGTAATCGAAAAGCTGATTGGGATTGGCTAGCCTCGCACTTAAGTAAGGATATAACCTTAACAGATCTCAGCAATGAAACGGCTCTCATTGCTCTTCAAGGCCCCGAGTCTGAAGCACTTCTCATGAAACTTAGTCCGAAATCTCGGGTCGATGATTTAAATTATTATTGGGCAAAGGAAACCTCTCTTTGCGATACTCCCATTTTTCTCTCACGCACAGGCTATACGGGTGAAGATGGCTTTGAAATCTATGTTTCATCTGACAACGCAGCACAGGTCTGGGATATTTTAATGAACGAAGGCACGAGCCGCGGAATTCAGCCTTGTGGCCTGGGAGCTCGGGACTCCTTGCGATTGGAAATGGGTTATCCACTCCACGGGCATGAATTAAGTAACGAGATCACCCCCCTACAAGCTGGGTTAAATTGGGCTGTAAAATTAGATGCCATTCCACAGTTTGTGGGACGGGAGGCTTTGTTAAAGGAGCGGCAAGCAGGACCTCGAGTTCAACTAAAACCCTTTTTAATCCAAGATAAACGAATTGCTCGGCAAGGTTACGAAATAGCAACTCCCGACAAAAAAGTGGTCGGGATTATTACAAGCGGAACCTTCAGCCCGCACCGAGGCTGCCCCATTGCTTTGGGATTCGTTCAGAAAGAAGCCTTTAATCATCCCCAGTTTCTGATTAAAATTAGGCAAGATTGGGTGCCTGCGGAGGCAACTTCTCTTCCGTTTGTGCCAAGTCGAGTTAAAAAACATCGGAGCCCTTGATGCGCTTTTTAATGAGTCTTCTTTTATTCGTTTGTTTAGCTCCTCTCTCCTCAAATCTAATTTGCGCACCACACGGTTCAACCCTTCTTGAGAAAATTGGCACCACAAAACGCCGGCCCCCTGTTTTAGATAAACTTTCAGATGATGAACTTCTGTTTTTGAGTGAGAACTTTTTTCGAGTGGAAGAATCCTTAAAGCTTCGGTACGACGACAAATCGGCAAAGCCAGAACTTTTTATTGCGGAAGGAATCACAGCAGCCCTTTCCCCGGATGGAAAAGAAACGGGTTTAGCTGCGGCTCTTGCAGATTTAGCGGGCTCACTCAATAAAAAACAAGTTGATTTGCTTCGAACCCAAAGTGAAGACTTAGCCGCAAAAATAAGAGAGCAAGAACCGGCTGATCGAGATCTCAGGCTCCTGGCTCTAATTGAGCGCAGTGAATGGTTGACTTATATCGTGCGAGGAGAAACTCCTCCGGCATCAAGCTTACCTCAATCCAAAGACGAAGAAGCCTTTCAGCGTTTTAAGAAGGAATTTCAGGACGCTAAAAAGAAAGTAAATCAAAGAAACCAAGAAATCCTCGACTACATTCAAGAAGCCAAGGGAGGAAATTCCGATGCCAAAAAGTGGCTTCGGCAAAAACTAGATATGAAATCCTTTTCTACCTTTATGAAAGGCCAAAAAGACTTTGGAGGAGACGCACTTTTTCAAGAC
>JBJSXY010000212.1:0-7003 GCA_046086625.1 Pseudomonadota bacterium
GCTCTAGGATTTAAAGACGGTGAGCTTTGTCAATCTGCACTCACCGTCTTTAAAAATGATCCCAAAGGGGACAGTCGTCTTATCGTAGCCGAAATTCAATCGGAGAAGATTATTCGGCTCGATATTCGCTAAACTACTCTCGACGTAGATCTGGCCCTTGGTGTCGGGTGCAATTTGCCGAAAACTGATTCTTTGAACTGGGGGATGAATCAATTAAGTCAAAGTATCGAGCAATCGCAGGCACCGTTCCCGCCACATCTTTAGCTGAACCATTGCGAAGTTCTAATAGAAGCGACCAGCTTCCGTGTTTCCAATACACATAGTCTTCATAGGTGCCATTGGCGGGGTAAATGATATCTCCCGCATTTCCATAAGTGTAGCCGTTTACTTCCGCCACTTTTCGAAACACTTCTCGGTACCTGTTTTCATCAAGCGTTTTATTGTTATCGGTGTAAAAGCCCCAAGGATAAGTAAAGTTCCCAATGTAACCATGAGCCGTTACTGTGGCGGCAAAGGGTCTAGTTCCCATATACTCCATCAAAGTACGAATACTTTTTAATTTGCCGGGAGCTTTATCTTGGCAGGGACCTTCGTAATCGCGATTAGGATCTTGGCCATGCTCATAGCGACTATTTCGATTAAATCCCGAAACATTCAAAACAGGAAGCACTGTAAACTCCGTTTGCGCCAAATTGGATTTATAAAGTTCATCCGATTGGTACCTTTGAAGAAGGTCTTTTAGAAACTCCATTGCCAGAAGGGTAGAACCTCCTTCATTTCCGTGGAGAGTCGCTACCAAGAAATGACCTACTTTGGAGGGGTCTACCGATTGGGGAGAAGTGCTTACTCGAAGCGCATAAAGCTCAGTGCCTTCATCATTGGTGCCAATGGAAAAAACTTTGGCCAGGCCCGGATGGCTTGCTTCCATCGATTTCATTTCTTTTACGATTTTTGAATAACGGCTTCCATCTTCTTCAGCATCAGCTGCAAAACTCAACGAAGTTAAAGCCAGTACGAACAAACCAAAAACAAGTTTCATAAGCTCCCCCAAATAGAGTTAGACGCCCAGTGACAAAATAGTTTTCTGAGCTTTCTTTATTGTAAAAGAAAATTTGATAAGCGCCTTCTAAAAACTGAGAGCCCCTTAACATTTGTAGAGAAAGAGGGTAGGGTCGAGGGCCAAATAAGGAGAGTTTTTATGAAACGAGCGGTTTTTTTCTTAGGTTTTGGAGTGCTTTTGTCTCAAGCCTTCGCAGTGACTTTCCACGACCCCGTAAGCAAAATCAGCTTCGCTTATGATGAAAACCTCTGGGAAGTGGTTCCCACAAAAACCAACGAGAAGGAAACTCTCGTTAATCTTCAAAGAAAAGTAGCAGATAAAGACGGAGAAACCGCTTATTTCTCCCGCATTAGCATTGTGAAAGAAGATACCAATCAAGTGAAGAAAGTAAAAACAAGCCAATTTCCAAAACTGCAAGCTTATCGAAGTCACGCCATCGAGTTTTTAAGAAGCCAACGCTTCGATATTCTTTCTTCCGATATGAAAAAAGTAGAGGGCCTTCCTGCCGGAGCATTTGAAATTTTAGCAAACCAAAGAGACTTTGGTCTGACCTATCAACAAGTGGGGTTTTTAGACGGAGATACAGCTTATTTAGTGACGGCTACGGTTCGGACCAAGAAATTTAGTGAATACAAAGCCGAATTGGAAAAATTGTTTCAGTCGATTCGGCTGGCGTCGTAACTCCAAAAAAACTTCCTGACATTTCAAGTAAGCTCTCAGAGTTTGCTGCAAGTGTTGTGAAGACGAATAAAGCTTCTCCATTCTTTCTGGGCCCTTCTCTCTCAAGCGCTGAGACAGGTCTGTATTTTCAATTATCTGTCGGAGGCTATCAGATAACCCCGTTTCAGGGTGAAGGGGCGCCAAAAGCCCTGTCTCTCCGGAAACAATCAAATCATTAAGAGCGGGAATATCATAGCCCAGAACGGGAACTCCTAACGCAGAGGCTTCAGCTGCTGCCATTCCAAACCCTTCGGGGCCTCGATTTGGCTGCAATAGCGCTTTTGCACTGAGAAGCGCTCTTTGTATTTCGATAGAACTGGTTTTGCCTTTGAATAACACTCTGGAAGTAAGGTTTAATTTTGCTGTGAGTTCTTGCAGCTCCTGTCGTTGGGGGCCATCCCCAAAAATCCAACAAGTCCACGGCAATTCTTTGAGTTGATTTAAACAAAGAATCAATGAACTAATTCCTTTTAGAGGAACCAGTCGAGAGGCAACCACTAAAAGATTTTGGGGCGCTAGGCTTAAAGGCAAAAGCGAAGTCTTTCGAACTGACACCGAATTGTAAATCGGGGTCACTTGAGCTTCTGAATAGCCATCTTTTTTTAAACGAGTTTCTAAGTAGGGACTAATAGCGCCAATGACAGGAAACTGCTTCAGCGCTCTTTTTTTCAATTTGAATTCCCAAAGAGCATGAGCACGATGAAAAATACTTTTAAAGTGTCCGAGACACTGCTCTTGTTGATGCACTTTTAAGCACGACCAACCACTTTGAAACTCACAAACCCCGCCCCCCAGAGGAAAAAAACGCTGACTGGAAGGGCAAGTCGGGGCGACCGTGTGGGCCGTTAAGAGACAGGGGTAACGCTGAGAAAGAAAGTTCATGATTCGAAAATCAAATTGATCGATTAAATGAATCACATCAGGGTCAATTTCTCGAAGAGTGGCTTTCAGTTTTCGTTTGAGATGAAAAACTTTCCAGGGAAAACTGAGCGTGTTGACTTGAGCTAAGCCAGGAAGCGTAAATGAAGCATCACAGGGGGGAAGAGCCCCTACTAAGTGATCGGCTAAAAAGAAAGTTTGGTGGCCATTTTCCCGAAGAATGGCATTGGTGTCTCGAACGATTCTCTCTTGTCCGTACGCATCACCCAAAGTAGGGCTTAAAAACAGAATTCTCATGTTAGAATAAGTGTATCACTCCACCCACGAATTAAATAATCATGGTGCAAACAAAAGATTCAGTTTTGGTGTTACGAGTTGCTCGTTTAGGAAGAATTCCCCCTGCGTTATTTTCCACTCAACTTATTCAGGAATCGGGGCTTCCTGTGGTGGTCGTAGAATTTGGAAACATAAAAGAACCTCAAAAGTTTATTAAAGAACCCCTCACAAAGCTTCGAATCGATGCCCCTTGGGCTCGCTTTCTTCCCAAAAAAATCCAGTTTCCAGCGATTGTCGCTTGGGTCACTTTAAAGTTGTTCTTTCTTTTTCTCGTTAAGGGTCGTCCTCGCATTCTGGTTGCTCATGGATTGGTAGAACAGTTTGTGGCCCTGCTTCTTTCAAAAATTTTTTGGGTCCCGTTTGTAGTACATGCCCACGAAATTTACAATTCAAGCGACGTGGAAGGGCCGTTTAGTCAGTTTCTTTTGAAACTTGAAAAGCTCGTTTTTAAGTCTGCTCAGTTTTCCATTTTTCCGGAAAAAAAACGAGCTGAGATTTATCGAGATAGGTATCGATTTAAAAGCCCGATTTTTATTTCGGCGAATGCGCCTCGAATCGTTTCTTTGCCTCAGCGGCGTGACTTAAGAAAAGCTTATCAGCTTAATCCTCAAAGCGTGATTATGGGGTATATGGGGGGCATTGGACCTACCAATCATTTTGAAATTGCCATTCAAGCTCTGAGTTTTAATCCTTCTGTTGTATTTTTGGCGTGGGGTTGGGGCGAGCGGCAGTATTTGGATCAACTTCAATCGCTAGCGCATTGTTTAGGAGTTTCTGAGCGGTTCATTCACTTAGGACAAATCAACGAAGATAAATTGGAAACACTTGCAGGCTGTGATTTTAGTTACTGTGTTTACCAAACGCAGCTGCTTCGAGCCCAGCATGAAGTAACTGCTTCAAATAAGTTTTTTGAAGCCATGGCAGCTGGAATTCCAAGTCTCATTTCTTCCAATATTGATTTTTATCAATTTAATCGCAAATACCCCGTAGGAGTGTGCGCTCCGAGTTTGACAACGGAAGGGGTGAGCACTGCGATGAAAGCTTTAGTAGAGAACATTTCGCTACGACAAACTTTAGGAAAGAATGGTCGCAAATTATTCGAGACCAAATTCAACTACGAACATCAGTTTTTTAAGCCTGCTCAAGCGTATCAGGACCTCTATTTTGGGTATCCCGAAATTTGGTCGTTCCATGAAATGTATTTACCGCCTGACGAGCTTCCCAAAGCCGCCTAGTTTCGTATCTCATCAAAATCTGCTAAAGCTGTCCCATAACTTAAGGACAACGAGGTCTAATCCTTCGACAAAGTCTCTGTTTGTCCAATAATTAAGGTGGGTTAGCTGTGTTTACGGGCATCGTTCAAGAGCTAGGGAAAATAAAAACCATCGCGCCTTTAAAAGCAGGATGGCTTCTTGAAGTTAGCTCTCAACTGGGGCCGTTCCAACTTGGAGAGAGTATTGCGGTGGATGGCGTTTGTTTAACCGTGACAAAATCCTCCCCAGAAGGTTTTTTCTGTGAACTTTCCCCTGAAACTCTCTTTCTGACTCTGGCTCAAAAATATCAAGAAGGCTCAGTAGTGAATTTAGAACGGGCTTTGTCTCTTGGCGATCGGATGGGAGGCCATTGGGTGACCGGCCATGTGGATAAAGTAATTTCTTTGACCGAAAAAGAAGTTTTCAATGAGTTTTGGAAACTGGGGTTTTCTCGAGTTCCAGAAAATATCGGCATTCATTTAGTTCATAAAGGCAGTATCGCGCTGAACGGAGTGAGTCTTACTTTGAATTCAGTTTCTCAAACTAGCTTTGAAGTCATGATCATTCCGCACACTTTAGAAAAAACAAATTTAAAGCTCCTGGAAGTAGGAGATGAAGTAAATGTGGAAGTGGATTGGATGAGTAAGCTTATTGTGCAGACAGTAGAGCGCATTGTGAAAGGAAAACATGAATAGTCACTGGCTCAAAATTGAAGCAGCTTTAGAAGATCTTCGCCAAGGGAAAATGATTGTTTTAGTGGACGATGAAGACCGAGAAAATGAAGGCGATCTGGTCATGGCTGCTGAAAAAGTAACGGAGCAAGCGATTAATTTTATGGCGAAGCATGGGCGTGGATTGATTTGCCTTGCGATGACTGGAAAAGATTTAGATCGCATGAAAATTCCCATGATGGTGGAAAAAAATGGAACTCGAATGGGGACCGCTTTTACAGCCTCTATTGAAGCGGCTACTGGAGTGACAACGGGAATTTCTGCTGCAGATAGAACAAGAACGATTCAAGTTGCTATTTCCCCCGATTCAAATCCAACCGATTTAGTGATGCCCGGCCATGTTTTTCCCTTAAGAGCAAGAGAAGGGGGAGTTTTAGTACGAGCGGGGCAAACGGAAGGCAGTGTAGATTTAGCGAAGCTTGCAGGACTTCATGCGAGTGGCGTTATTTGTGAAATTATGAATGACGATGGCACGATGGCCCGCATGACAGATCTGATTCCTTTTTCAGAAACCCATGGGCTTCGAATTGTGACCATTGCTGATCTGATTGCATACCGAATGCAGCAAGAGCTGTTAGTCACTGAAATATCCAGCGCTCAGTTGCCACTTCGTCCATTTGGAGATTTTGAAATTAAAGTTTTTGAGAGCAAAATAGACGGAGCTCAGCATATTGCGCTCGTGAATGGGGAAATCGGGCCTGAGAGTGCCGTTTTAGTAAGAGCCCATTCGGAATGCTTAACAGGCGATGCATTTGGTTCTGCTCGATGTGATTGCGGAGCGCAACTTCAAGCAAGCTTAAAGCAAATTGGGAGAGAAGGGGGAGTGCTTCTCTATATGAGACAAGAGGGAAGAGGCATCGGGCTTGCGAATAAAATAAAAGCTTATGCCCTTCAAGACGAGCACGGTCTTGATACCGTTGAAGCGAATCACCGGCTGGGGTTTAAAGCGGATCAAAGAGAGTATGGCATTGGCGATCGAATTGTAAGAAGCCTCGGAGTAAGAAAAATGCGGCTTCTCACGAATAATCCCAAGAAAATTTATGGACTCGAGGGATACGGCATTGAGATAGTGGAACGCTTATCTATTGAAAGTGAGCCCCATTCGGTTAACTTGCATTATTTACAAACGAAGAAAGAAAAAATGGGGCATTGGTTAAAGTTGTAGAGAGAAAAAAATAAATGCGACGATTTAATGCAAAAAACAAAAAAGTAACTTTTCCGATAGCCCTAGTGGTGAGCCGGTTTAATGAAGAAGTGACTTCCAAGCTTTTAGAAGGAGCTTATCAGCGGCTGAAAGAATTGGGATTTGATGAAGGACAAATTACAGTGGTTGATGTTCCGGGAGCTGTGGAAATTCCCGTGGCCTTACAGCGGCTCGCGGAATTAAAAGACTTTGATGCATTGATAGCTTTGGGAGCTGTGATTCGAGGAGAAACCAGCCATTACGATTACGTTTGTAATTTAGTGAGCGAGGGATGCCAGCAAATCAGCTTGGGATTTAAGTTACCCGTTATTTTTGGAGTGCTAACGACAGAAAACGAAGAACAGGCATTTGATCGCTGTGGAGGAAAACGCGGTCACAAAGGACGAGAAGCTGTCGATGCAGCATGTGAGATGGTGGCTCTTCTCCGCGAATTGTGAAGATTTCTTCACAATGAATACAAATTCACGTGCCGGAGACCCCGTAGATCTGACCTGACGGCTTGTGTTATGATTAGAGCATAAGGTGGTACGTATGCGATTAAACGTTAGTTATCAGCTGTCCCACGCCTTTCTTGTGGCACTCATCAGTTTTGCTCTCTCTGCTTGTAGTGCGAAAGTGTCGATTGGAACCGGAAAATCTTCTCCTTCTCCCGTTTCTACCCCATCGACGAGTTCAAATAATAACCCTGTTTCAAACCCATCTTCTAATACTGCTTCAAGTACAGATAGCGGAAGTAGCAGTAGCAGTTCTTCGAGTACAGAATCAAACACTGCTTCAAATACAGATAGTGGAAGCGACAGCGACAGCAGCAGTTCTTCGA
>JBJSXY010000213.1:0-4944 GCA_046086625.1 Pseudomonadota bacterium
CTCTAGGAAAAGTAGTCTTTCTAGGTCGAAGCTAACGGGGGATTCATCTATGCCAAACGATTTCTCTGAGAATGAAGAAATCTCAATACCCGATCAACTGCCCTTACTTCCTGTAAGAGATGTGATTGTTTATCCTTACATGATTCTGCCACTCTTTGTTGGCAGAGAGGCTTCCATCCGTGCAGTCAATGAAGCGCTCTCAAAAGATCGTTTAATATTCCTTTCTGCTCAAAAAGAAATCGCTGATGAAAATCCTACTCCAGACAGCATTTATCCTGTCGGCACTATTGCAATGATCATGCGGATGCGAAAGCTTCCGGATGGCCGCGTAAAAATATTGGTTCAAGGGTTGATGAAGGGCACAGCAGTTGATTACATTCAAGAAAAGCCTTTCTTCACTGTCAAAGTAAAACAGATCAAAGAAAAGATGGCTTCTCGAGAACAGGTCGAAGTTGAAGCAGTTATGAGAACGGTGAAAGAGCAGCTCGAGAAAGTGATCTCCATGGGGCGTGTTCTGTCTCCAGATATTTTGATGGTGGTAGAGGATATTGCAGATGCAGGTCGATTGGCCGATCTCGTAGCTTCAAATTTAGGTTTGAAAGTAGCCGATGCTCAGGAACTTCTCGAAGTTTTTGATCCTGTTGATAGGCTCAGAAAAGTAAACGAGATTCTCATTAAGGAATTAGAAATTCTGGCTATGCAAGCGCGCATTCGTTCTCAAGCTCGAGATGAGATGACGAAAAGTCAACGCGAGTATTTTTTAAGAGAGCAGATTCGAGCGATCAAAACTGAACTCGGAGATAACGAGTCGAAGTCAGAAGAAATTTCAGAGCTTCGAGCTAAAATTGAAGCGGCGAACATGCCGGAGGAAGTTTATCAAGAAGCGATTAAACAAGCGGGCCGTCTTGAAAGAATGCACCAAGATGCCAGTGAGGCCACTATCGTTCGAACTTATCTCGATTGGTTAGTGGATATACCCTGGAGCAAAGTGACTCAGGACAATCTCGACTTAAATATTGCTCAAAAAGTTCTAGATGAAGATCACTTTGGGTTGAAGAAGATCAAAGAACGAATTCTTGAGTTTTTAGCGGTAAGAAAGCTAAAGCCTGGGGGAAAAGGTCCCATCTTGTGTTTCTTAGGACCTCCAGGGGTAGGAAAGACAAGTCTTGGAAAATCTATCGCTAAAGCGATGGGGAGACGGTTTGTCCGTATTTCACTCGGTGGAGTTCGAGATGAAGCCGACATTCGCGGCCACCGTAGAACCTACGTGGGTGCGATGCCAGGAAGAATCATTCAGGGCTTAAAGCAAGCGGGCTCGAACAACCCCATTTTTATGCTCGATGAAATCGATAAGTTGGGTGCGGATTTCAGAGGTGATCCAGCAGCTGCTTTACTTGAAGTTTTAGATCCAGAGCAGAATTTTAGCTTTAGAGATCACTATCTCAATCTGCCTTTCGATCTCTCGAATGTCATGTTTATTGCAACTGCAAACATGATTGATACCGTTCCGGCGGCTCTAAGGGACCGAATGGAAGTAATTACACTCGCGGGTTATAGCGAAGAAGAAAAGCTGAGCATTGCGAAGAGATTCCTCATTGGAAAACAGACTGAGGAAAATGGACTCACTCCAAGCCAACTCGAGTTTATGGATGAAGCCATTGAGAGAGTGGTAGAGCAGTATACTCAGGAGTCGGGCTTAAGAAATCTCGAGAGAAACATTGCAGCTATTTGCCGCAAAGTTGCAAAGCGATTTGCAACTGAAGAAGTAAAAGGCGACAAAGTAGTCGTAAATGGAAATTCCATTCCGAAGTATTTGGGACCTCCCAAAAACCTAAAAGAGGAAGAGCGTGAAAGAGACGAAGTGGGCGTCGTAACAGGTTTAGCTTGGACCCAATTCGGTGGCGACATTCTTAATATTGAAGTCACCATGATGAAAAAAATGGGGGGGGGAGTGATTCTAACTGGATCGCTCGGGGATGTGATGAAAGAGTCTGCGCATACAGCACTTAGCTATATCCGTAGCAAAGCGTCCTTGTATGGCATTGATGAGAAAGTATTTAGTCGCTATGAGATTCACGTTCACGTTCCACAAGGGGCCATTCCGAAAGATGGACCTTCCGCAGGGGTTACTTTAGCCACCGCCATCTTAAGTCTTCTCACTGGAAATCCAGTCAGAAAAGACGTAGCCATGACCGGTGAGGTAACGCTTCGAGGAAAGGTACTTCCCATTGGCGGCGTAAAAGAAAAGACCCTTGCAGCGCTAAGACATGGGATCAAAGAAATCATTATTCCTTATCGAAATCATAAGGACTTGGATGATGTTCCCAAAGAACTTCGAAAACGTTGCAAGTTTCAGTTGGCTAAAGAAGTGAACGAGGTTTTTGCTGAAGCTCTGGTTCACGATCCTCATGAGTGGGGTAAGCAGCTGAAAGAACAGCGCGAAGCCTCTGAAAAGGGATCCTCGGGCGGTTCTGGGCGCCCAGGAAAAAATGTGGAAAGAGCCGCTTAATCCTTAAAAATCAAATGCTTGCGGGGGGCCTCGGCCCCCCTTTTTTTGTTCGTTGCACCTTTTTCTGACAGGAGTACATTAGAAAAAGGATGGCACCCTTTCAAAGAATAAAAATTAGCCTTCTCGGTTTTCATTTAGCTACCGCTTTATTTGCTGCTTCGAATAATTTAGCGGCTTGGAGTCGGGCCGTTACTGGCAATGAATCGGTGAATGTGGTTGTGAAAATGGGTCAGCCTTTAAATTTAGCTGATCTGAAAGGGCTATCGGATGAACCTCGTCATCGAAGTCTTCAAATCGCCAAGGCTTTGGAAATCCACTTAAAGAAAGAACTAGAAAAACAAGCTCCCTGGTTAAAGCAAGGAGCTGCAGAGGGTGTGGAAGAAATGACCCCTTTGTGGTTGGTGGGGGCCGTTCGAGTTCGAGCCAAGCCAAGTGCGATAGAGAAGTTACTTATCGTTAAGGGCTCATCTTCGATGGCCATAGAAAAAGCAAAACCTATCCACCACTCATTTGATAGTTACGCAACTCTCCACTCCACTGAGCCCACAGAAAGAATTGAACCGGAGGAAATTGGATGGGGAGTAAGAAAAATAGGGGCTCCGGAAGCTTGGAAATTAGGAGCTGAAGGAGAAGGAGTTACTGTTGCTGTTTTGGATAGTGGCATCAATGTGAATCATCCTGATCTCCAGGGGAATATTTGGACTAATCCAGGTGAAACGGGATTGGACGCTGATGGAAATGATCGAGCAACAAATGGTGTGGACGATGATCAGAATGGCTACGTAGATGATGTCTACGGATGGAATTTTGAGGAAAACTCCTCCGATATTTCTGATTATTTAGGTCACGGGACTCAGGCTGCAGGGATTATAGCTGGACAAGGCAGCGGAGGAACTCATACGGGAGTGGCTCCAAAGGCTAAGGTAATGACCTTACGCTCTTGTTGTATGTTAGGGGGAGAAGTTGCTGAATCAGCTATTTGGGAAGCCGTTCAATATGCCATGAAACAAGGGGCTCAAGTGCTGAGCATGTCGGTGAGCTTGAAGCATTGGGGTAAACCCAATTACGTGTTTTGGAGAAGAGCTTCCGAGGTTCTCAATGCAGCTAAAATTATTCATGTGAATTCCGCGGGCAATCGAGGACATGGCAATGAACCCTATAATATCGGAGCTCCAGGATCCAATCCTCCCGCTTGGTTGCATCCATTGCAATCCACTACCGAAAGTCCCTTATCATCGATGATTACGGTGGGAGCTGTTGATTTTGAAGATCATCTTCGTTCTTACTCCAGTGTGGGCCCCGTTACTTGGGAAGACGTAACCGAATACCAAGATTTTCCCTACAATAAAGGACAAAAAAAGGGTCTCATCAAACCCGATTTGTGCGCTCCAAGTGAAACTCCCAGCTTGTCCATGGATGGAGTTAACTACACGCTGTCTTTTGGTGGTACTTCTTCCTCTACTCCCCATGTGGCGGGTGCAGTTGCTTTGCTCTTATCAGCAAATCCAAAACTGACAGTGGCTCAGGTAACCGAATCTCTCCAAATGTCTGCTGTACCAGTGGGAGGAGAGTTTACCAATCGATGTGGAGCGGGACGACTCAATGTTCTAGCGGCGATTGAGTATGTCCGTCGTGGCTTCAAATAAAGTCCAGGCAAATATTTCTTTGACCCCAGCTTTTTGAAGAGCCGATTTGCAAGCTTCCAATGTGCTGCCAGTGGTTAATACGTCGTCAATCAAGCACACACGTTCTGGAGCTGGTCGTTTGGGATTCCAGCTAAAAGCCCCAACGAGATTTTTTTGTCGTTCACTTCTAGACAAAGTGCTTTGAGGACTTGTCTCACGCGTTTTCTTTAAGCCTTTTATCTCAATTTTCAATTGAGTTCGCTTGCTCATTTGTCTGGCTAACCATTCCGATTGATTAAACCCCCGCTCGTTAAAACGAACCTGAGAAAGTGGAACAGGAATCAAGACGGTTTTCGAATTGAAATTCCACGGAAAAGAAAGTGGCAGTAAAGGAGAGATTAATCTTAATCTCTCAAAGTGATGACCGTATTTGATTGAGTGGAGAAAAATTCTTGCTGGGTGGGTCAGTTGATAAGTGGAGGAAAGCCAATCAAACTGAGTCCATCGCCTGGTGCGTGGCCAACAAGAGCACCGGGGGCAAAGACTGATCGTAAAAACGGGGCGTAAACAGACGGGACACTGAGGCTCTAAAAGGTAGCAAAACAACTTTGAGAAAACGGACTCGGTCAAATTAAACTCTCTGGAGAGCGAAATGCCCTGGCCTCGTCTAAGTCCGGTTGGGTGATGACTTCGCGACGATCTAGAAGCGCAATGGTAAAGCTCACCCGAAGCAGGTTCTCAACGCGTCGAAAGCTCCAGCGAAATTCTTCCCCCCATTTTGAAAGGCAAGAGGCACCGGAAAGATCCAAA
>JBJSXY010000214.1:0-2605 GCA_046086625.1 Pseudomonadota bacterium
ACCAGAAAAGGAAAAGGCACTCAGGAGCCGGGCCTAAGCGCTAGCGATAGGCGGGTTGTTCAATGGCAAAAAGTGATTTCAGGGGAAAAAACAGCTTACTTTGATAACGAGGGATTCCAGAAGGAGCTTGGAACTTTTACCTTCCCTCTCCACATGATTGATTTTGAAACTTCAATGGTAGCTATTCCCTTCAACAAGGGAAGACGGCCCTATGAGAATATTGCCTTTCAATTTTCCCATCACATCTTAAATAAAGACGGATCCATCGCCCACAAAGGGCAGTGGATTTCAACAGAGCGCGGAAAGTTTCCGAACTTTGATTTTGTAAGAGCACTGAAGAAAGAGCTTGAGAATGATAATGGAACCGTTTTTCGCTACGCTGCCCATGAAAACACCGTTCTCTGTCATATCAGAAAACAACTGATAGACACCCCGACAACCGATGCTCCCGACAAGGAAGAGCTCATTTCATGGATAGAGACTATTGCAAGACCCACCCAAACAGAGAAGAAGCCCTGGAAGGCGAAGCGAGAGATGGTAGATCTCTTGGAACTCGTAAAATCCTATTTCTGGCATCCCCGAATGAGGGGCTCAAATTCCATTAAGGATGTTTTGCCAGCCATTCTTTTAGCTTCTCCTTTTCTAGCAGAGAAATATAGTAAGCCTATCTATGGATCAGCAGATGGAATCCCAAGCCTCAATTATCAGAACTGGAAATGGTTTGACCTAGATGAATCTGGAAAACCAAAGGACCCATACCGACTCCTCCCTAAGGTATTTGATAATTTAGATAGAGAACTTTTGGATAGGCTCTACAGTGAGGATGAACTTGCTGATGGGGGAGCTGCCATGATGGCCTACGCCAAAATGCAGTTCTCAGAGATCACCCCCGAGGAATTAAAGAAGCTTACTTCGAGTCTTCTTCGCTACTGCGAGCTAGATACTCTAGCCATGATCATGGTCTTAGAGGGGTGGATTCATTGGAAGGATTAATTCCTCCTTTCAAAGCTCAGGGAATACCAAAACAGTCCTTTCAGCCTTCTCACTCGAATCAACCGAGGAATTCCGTCGAGATGCATTGATGTTTTCTTTTAGTCCCTCGAGCACCAGAAGAGATGCGATGATAATAAGAACCACTGCAGCACCTGAAAAAGCTAGGGTCGCCTTTCCGTTTGATTTCTTGAGAAAAGGAAAGAAAGCAATCATGGGAAAGACTGCGTAAAACAGACAACACAAAGCGAAAGCCATTCCCTTTCCCAATCCTTCTGAACTATCGAGATGTCCGAAAAGGTAGATCGTTCCTAGTAGAGCACCCAGGATTCCTTGAAGAAGACCTAAGTGACTAGCCCCTCGAAAGAGATCCTCATCGGATGAATCGACTCGATTGGTTAGAGTACGCTTAAGAAGAGCCCCAAATCCCTGGCCAGTATTCACAAGCAAGTAAATCAATTGGGGCCCAAAGATCATCACCAGCGCGCTTGGTTGAAATACTGAGGACAGTTTCAATCCTTCTAATTTTCCAACCACCGCAAGAATCATTAGATTTAGCGTTAAGAATACTAGTGCTTTCATGGCTTACTCCTCTTCCTTTGTTTCTTCTTTTTGTTCTTTAGCAACTTGTCGCTCTTGTTTCTTTGGCTCAAAGAAGTCGATTTGTTTTTTGGTGATGGCTTCTTTGACTCTTGAATCCACTTGAGCGAGTTCATCTACAACAGCCCGTTTTAGGTCGTTGTAGTCTGAGAGCTTCATCTCCCCAAGGACGTGGCAATTGAGGCGCTCTGTATCGCCGATGAGATATCGCTCGAAATATTCTTCGCTAAATCTTAAGCCCCTCACTTTTCCCTCAAATGAAGCGGTTCGTACTTTTCCAAGAACGGCTTCCGCATTTTCGGAAATAGATTGCTGGGCGTTATCGAGTGAGCCTCTCACATCGTTATTTACTTCAGACAACACTTTTTCTTTGGCATCAAGTCTCGCTAAATCGAAGCAACCAGCCACACGCTCATTTCCACGAGCTGTATATGAAGACCGAAGAAAGATCTTGTCCTTCTCTTCCCAAGAAACCTTTACTTGATTGACCCACTCAGGAGGTGAGTCCTTCTTAAGAGTGGAATCTAAAAAAACTCGCTGCGGAGTTCTTAAAGAGGTACAGGCTGATAGACCTAAGGTCAAAAGAGTAATCAGTGATTTCTTGGTTTCTTTCATAACACGCTCCTTGATGAGTTCAGAATAAACCCAGTGAGCGTCAAATAAGGACAATGTGGTAAACTATGAGAAGTTAGTTCTTTTTTTAGGGTGTCCTGCCCTGACATAAATATCCGTTAAATTTGAAGCCAAGGAAGACACTATGCGATTTCTTTTCATAGTTTTTTTGAATCTGATGATGGGCTTAAAGTCCTTTTGCCAGACTGAAGTTTACTTTACGCCCTCCAAACAATGTGAGGATAGAATTGTGAGTGCCATTGAGGCTTCTAAGACGGAAGTGGTTGCCGCGGTTTATAGTATCAATAATCAGCGGATTGTCGCCGCTCTTATAGAAGCAAAGAAAAGAGGAGTGAAGGTACAAGTACTCACCGATAGGGTTCAAGCCTCTCAAAAAAATTCA
>JBJSXY010000215.1:0-11133 GCA_046086625.1 Pseudomonadota bacterium
CTTTTTACATGAAAAGCGACTCGGCAAGAAAGTCGCTATTACAGAATCACGGCGCTCCAGACAGAAAAATCAAAGATCAAGGGTTCTACTCCCTTGGACCAAAAATGCGATCCGACTACGATGAGCGCAATACTGGTTACACAGAGGACCAAGTAATAAGTAGCTTGTAAGATTGCTTTGGGAAGAAGCTCAGCATCTTTCGATTTAAGCTCTATGGCAAAATTATTGTGTGACCACTTTCGAAGAAATCTTTTTAGGAGTTTAGGAAAAGTTTCAAGCGTATCTTGAAGATCCCGCGCTAAAATCAGAAGATCTTTTGTGACCCGTTCTTTACTGTAGCGGGAAGCGACCACTTCTTTGGCTAGTCGATTTCCCAAGCTCAAAATATCAAAATCAGGATCTAGTTTTTTGGCAAGGCCATCAATCGTCATAATGGCTTTGAAAAGAAGCATGAGCTCTCTAGGAACTTTGAGTTGATGTTTTGCTGCAATGCTAGTGGATTGCAAAAGAAGTTTTCCGACATTCACATCCCCAAGGGCGAGGCCCACGTAGGGAGAAATTGCATCCATCAAGTCTTTTTGTAATTGAGCGATATCCGTATCGCCGTCAGGACTGCAAAGAGTGACGTATTCGGTAGCCAAAGTGTCATAGTCTTCATCCATGATTGCAATGAACATGGAAATGATACTGTCTTGAACGCGGCGACTTAAGCGCCCCACAATCCCAAAATCGATAATCCCAATTCGTCCATCATTGAGAACAAACAGATTTCCTGCATGCAGATCCCCATGAAAAAGGCCATTTCGCATGACCATTTGGAAAAAAGCATCAGCGCCAGTTTCAATAATTTGCCTCGGATTAATCCCTTGAGCGATTATCTTCTCCCGATCAGAGAATCGAATGCCATCAAACTTTTCCAATACCAGCACTTTTTGGGACGAGTATTCAGAAAAAACGTCGGGAATAGCAACTTGCGTAGATTTGCTGAGTTGGCTTTTAATTTTGCGGATATTGTTTGCTTCCACTCTAAAATCGAGTTCGAATAGAATGGTATGGAAAAATTCTTCTACGAGCCCTTGGGGATTGAATGGCTTGGTTTCCGGGACGTAATTTTCTAAAAGACCGGCTAAACCTCTGAGAATCGAGACATCGGTGTGAAGAATTTTATCAATGCCAGGCCGTTGCACTTTGACGGCTACAGATTGTCCTGATTTTAAAATAGCCGAGTGAACTTGAGCGATGCTGGCTGCAGCAAGAGGTTGCTCATCGAAACTGGAAAAGATTTCGTTTAGGGGACGCTTGAGTTCATCTTCGATTTGCTTTTTGATGTCACTAAAAGGAAGTGTTGCCACTTGATCTTGAAGTTTAGAAAACTCATCAACGAAAGCCTCAGGAATCAAATCGGGCCTTGAAGCCATCAGTTGCCCTAACTTTACAAATCCAGGTCCTAATTTTTCAAAAGCAATTCGAAGTCGCATGGGAAGAGGGAGATCTTTAAAACCAGGATCTTCAGTTTGTCGCTCAGGAAGAAACCGACTGAGTTTCATTCGGTTCATCAGATCAAGAAACCCAGTGCTCACCAAGACGGCAAGAATCTCTCGGACTCGTCCCGCGTTTTTAAAACCTTGAGAAATATTAGCTGCCGTCGAGATGACTTTCATGAATTCTCTTGAAGGGGAAAAAACGTGATTTCGTTATCTTCAACACTCACTGCAGCTACTTGAACATCCATGGGATCTCCAATGCTCAGAGTTGTGTGCCCGGGACGCCGTCTCAAGCAGCCACGTCTTTCATCAAACTCGTAGTATCCGTTCAGAGACTCAATAGGGACAAAACCTTCAATGGCATAATCTGAAAGCTCAATAAAAAGCCCCTTCTCAATTACGCCAGAAACTGTTCCCTTTAGAGGTTCTCCGATTTTATCCGCCATAAACCAGCATTGTTTTCGGCGAGTGATAAATCGTTCTGCTTCCATCGCACGGCGTTCACGTTCCGAAGTTAACTCCCCTAATTTAACTAATGCTTCGGAGTTATTATCCTTATCGGCACTTCCCTGGCGGAGAATGAAGCTCTTTAAGGAGCGGTGCACAATCAGATCCGGGTACCTTCGGATAGGGGAAGTAAAATGGGTGTAATCGGTCAGAGACAAGCCAAAATGCCCTTTGGGCTCGGGTTCATACCGAGCTTGTTTCTGAGCTCTCAGAATAGCCTTATGCAGCGTATGAGCCCCCTTTTGCCCCGTGGTCTTCAGCAGCACTTTTGAAAAGGCAAGGGGAGAAACTTCCTTCAGCATCAAACTAAATCCTAAGCTCTTCATGAGTTGATTCAGATCTTCAATACTTTCAATCATGGGAGCTTCATGAACTCGATACAGAGAAGGGCAGTTGTTCTCTTTTAATGCTTTGGCCACAACTGAATTGGCCATCACCATGAATTCCTCAATCAAACGGTGTGCCTCCCATGAAGGAAACGGATACGCTTTGATGGGATTGCCGTCTTGATCCAATTCAAATCGACATTCGGGCAGTTGAAAATCCAAAACTCCTCGTTCTTTTCGTTGCCCCAGCAAAAGATTGAAAAGGCGTTTTGCGCTCTCTAACGGTCGATGACATTCAGTGGGAACTGCTTCTACGCTGCCTTGAAACCAGTGATGGACTTTTGTGTACGTCAGTCGAGCAATCGTCTTAATAATCCCTTCAAAAAAATGAGTGCTCAAAATTCTGCCACTTGGAGAAAAGTTAATCTCAGCAACGAGAACAAGTTTATCCGTTTGAGGATTGAGACTGCACAGGTCATTAGATAAATCTTCCGGAAGCATGGGAATGCAATAGCCTGGAAAATAAATGCTTGTACTGCGGCGTTTAGCTTCTTCGTCGAGTTGACTTCCGGCCCTGACAAAATAGCTCACGTCTGCGATAGCTACTAAGAGCTTGATTTCGCCAGTCTCTGCATGCTCTGAAACGCAGATCGCATCATCAAAATTTTTTGCATCCTCACCATCGATTGTTACAAAGGGAAGATGTCTTAAGTCTTTTCTTTGGGGAGATGGTTTTTGAATTTCAAGTTGAGCTGCTTGTCTTAGATCTTCAATTTCCCTTAAAGCCGCTGGTGGAAAACCTTCTTCAATTCCAAAACGTGAAATGGTAATCAGATGATCAAACTTAGGGGTTAATGTCTGGCCTAGTTTATCAGTAATAGTAGCGGTTCCCATCTCTCTGTCGCTTGGGTAGTGCTTAATCTTAGCAATCACCCAAGAGCCAACTTGATTTCTTTCTCCGTTCTCAAGAGAAAGCAAATCTCCCTCTGAGGACTCGATAAAAAATTGTCGACCTGAGCCCTGAACTTTTCCTAGAACCTTCTTACAGGCTCTCTCAAGCACTTTAACAATTTTTGCACTCGTTCGCTTTCCTAGGTGTTCTACTTGATATTCAACGATATCCCCATTCATTAAAGAACGTGCTTCTCGGGGAGAGACATAAGTGTCTTTTAGCGTGTGGTCGTGAGGAATGACAAAAGCAAACCCTCTTTGATTTTTTTGAATTCGACCTACGAAGGTAGATTGCATTCGCTTTCGGCTACTTCGAGAGCGAGTAAAGAATCGTTTCTTTTTTTTTCCCACGGAGAAGAAGTATGCCTGCTTCCGATACCGAGGTAAATCGATTATCTATAGGGAGGAAGAAGGCTTGCGGGATCAGCACCTTTCGGCACCTTTTCAAAGTTAACTCCCAGGGAAGGCGGGACATTGGTCTTGGGATTTGGGTCAAATTGTGGCGCTTTTTCCGCTTCATTTGCAATCGTTCTGGGTAATTCAGCTCCCGTGGCGGCAGCAGCGTGATTTTCAGCATTTGCGGGGACGCTACCAAAATTAATCTGAGGGTGCACTCTCGATTGAGCTGGATAACAGACAATTCCTTCCTGCATATCATTTTGAGCTGAAGAAGGGTCTTTGACTTCCATGGGGATTGTGCTCGAGCCCTTCCATGGCGAGTAAGCGACTGCAGCACTCATTTTTGCCGAAGATGGAAAACAGAAAATGGGCTCTGATTGGGTCGGCGCTTTCTCATTGAGGCGTTGGGGCATCGGTTTAGCTTTAGGATGCGAAGCCACACTTCGTTTTGCTTCCAATACGTCTCTTGAGTTTGCTCGTGGCGAATTCTGGGCAAATACATCCACCACTAATCGAGTGGGATTGGCTAGCCAGAACGCATCTACTTTTGCTTCTGGATTATTTAAAAGAGTTCGAAGGCTAAAACCATTCTTGGGCATATCCATGCTAAACGAAAGAGGCCCGAACCATTTGCGGCTTCCCTTTAAGCTTTCATTAAGAGTGTTCTCTGGAACTGCACCTACTAATTGAGCATTCCGAAACGCGATAGAAATGTCTTTGTCTGCCCCCACCATTGATTCTTTAATTTCTACGTCTTCTTTCACTTCGGGGCCACTAAACTCCAAAACTAATCTTTCAAAATTTGCTGAGGAGTGTTTTGTGAATCTAAATTTTTTCATCGTAAGCTCTGTCTGAGCAAATAAGGATTGAGAAACTAGTACCGGTATAATCCCGAGTAAAATGTGACGATTCATGACAGACCTCTGCTTGGTTTTTTTGTTTACGCTCTTATTTTCGGATAATTATGTTAGGATCTTTAAAATAAAGGTGACGCTATGGATAAAATACGATTCCTTTTCGTAAGTCTCTTTCTTATTTTTCAGGTTGGATGCAGTTCTGGCCCCTCTACAAAACCTGAGATTACGGCTCCCGATATTTTGGAGCCAGTAGAGCAGATCCCCAGTGAATCGGTATCTTTACCATCCCCTCGGCTTGAAAGAGTGATTCAGTTGTTGGCTAGTTTAGGATACCAGGGAATTGGATTTGAACACGAAGATGAAGGCACGCTCGAGTTTGTGGAGTCTGTTTTTTCCTCTCCAAAAACTCGAAATCGAAAAATTCAATTTGTGTACACGGGGCTCAAACTATCTTACGACAAAGAACAGCAATCTCTGACTTTGGGGGAAGAAGGGGGAGTTCCTAAAGCGGTTCGCTTTATTGAAAAAAATGTTCCTATCCGATGACATCCTCTGCGCCATCTACACCGAGGACATTTCCCGAAATCCAAGCGGCTTCATTGTGTAACAATAACGCAACAGCATCCGCAACATCTTTGGGCGTTGTCAGTCGTTTATGAGGGTTTTTTTGTAGAGCCATTTCAATCATCAGATCATTTCCCGGAATTTTTCTTAGAGCGGGGGTATCTGTTACCCCGGCTCGAATGGCATTTGCAGTGACTCCGAATGGCGCCAATTCAAGCGCAAGCTGTCTGCAATGAGATTCAAGTGCAGCTTTTGCAGCTGAAACCGGGCCATAAGTGGGCCAAACTCGAGTTCCGCCAGAGGAGGTCATAGCGAAAATACGACCACCGCGAGCCAATAAATTTTTCTTAAAAAGATCTTGAGTCCAATAAACTAAACTATTCGCCATTACATCTAGAGTCATTTCTAGGGCATCTTGAGAGACGTGTTCTTTATCTTCCTTGGACACAAAAGGCTTAAGGCTTCCAAATGCAAGAGAATGAACTAAACAGTGAATTCCTTGGGGAGCTGCTTTTTCCAAACTCTGAATAACTTCACTTCTTTTTTCTTTGTCTGCTGCATTTCCATTAAAGAAAAGAGCTTGGACTCCTTTGCCTTTAATTTGACCGATGATTTCCTCCACATGAGGAAGAGTTCCCTTTCGATCTAAGTGAACTCCACAAATATTAACTCCCTCTTCCGCCAATCGAAGAGAAACCGCTTCACCAAATCCACTGGAAGCTCCCAATACCAACGCCCATTTACCCTTAATTGATGATAGCGACATAGTCTCTCCTGTTTCTTAAGATTCCTTCTCTTCAGCTTTGCGAGCAATTTCAAGAAAATCTTCTTGAGTTAAGTTTAATTGTTTAAAAATGTCTGGCGCTAAAGACCAAGCCCCATTGAGGTGGTTACTGGTTCCAGAAACATTTCCCGATTTCTGTTTTGAAAACTCCACTTTGGCAACCAAAGTTTCCTTCTCGTCTTTTTGTTCAAACAATTCAATCGTTAGCCCTGGAGCCGTGGCTTTCTGAAGCCCGCCGAATGAAGTAACTTTAGAGTCTTGAAGAGTGGTTAAAAACTTTTCTATTTTGCCTGGATCGATTTTTTGATCGGGTTTGCCTCCCGGTGAAATCCAAGCGGGTCCTTCTTTTTTAAATTCCAATGAGGTTCCCGAACGAGAGAGTTTAATCCGACTTACCGCGAAGCGGTTGAAAGAGACCAAGTGTAGATCCTTAAAGGTTGATGCACTTTTGGAAAGCTCTGTTAGAACTCCTTTATCTACTTCATAGATCAATGGTTTGTCGTCTCGCTTGGCAAAAACCTTTCCATTCATTTGGGAAAAAAATATACCGAGTTTTGGTTTTTCTGGGCCCTCCGACAACCAAGCTTTTACTGTAGGTTTATCTAATTTAAAATTAGCCAACTCGGCTTTTTCAGATGCAATGGCTACTGCTTTTAGGTCCGTCAAAAGATTAAGGGCTTTTCCCCATTCAGCTGAGTCAACAGGACTCGCTTCTCGCCCCAAAATCCATTTGTCCTCAGAGTTTCGAGTTGCAATAATCTGCCCAGTTGAGTTTTGAAGCTCAACTTCCTTAAGTTCGGCCTTTTTAAGAGAGACTAAACTTTTGTTTCTTAGTTCAAAAAGACTTTTTTGAAAGCTTGAGAGAAGGGCTCGATTGGTTTTTACCACTTGCTTGCTGGCAGAAGTTCTCACATACACGCTAAAACCCACTTGAGTTTGATTTCCCACGATAATTTCTTGTGAGGAATTTGGATCCTTCGCCACCCGAATAGTTAGGCTGGGTTTAGCTAAACCGAACACATCTAAATCAGTTGGATTTTCATCAATCACCCGCTCTTGTTCACTGGATGTCAGGGTAGTTAAGAGCGAATTGACGACACCGATATCAGCTAAATCCTCAACCGGAGCGGTTAGTAACCAATCGGTGCCTGATCGCTTGAGTTTAAAGCTCGAGTCGGTGCTTTGAGCGATGTCGAGCTCCTGAATTTCATCTTTAGAAAAAAGAACCAGCTTTTTAGAGCTCTCTTCTTGAGCTGTGTTTTTTACTTTTATTTGTTTCTCATAAACGAAATACCAGGCCGTTAAACCCGAAAGGAAAAGAAACAGAAGAGGTGTCGTTGAGAGCCGGGCTTTCATGAGCGAACGAAGATGATTATTCGCCACCGATTTGATCGATATCGACGTCCTTCGATATAGAAACAAAGCCGCCAGAAATTTCTCTTAATGCAATGACTGCAGGCTTATTGTGTGGGTGATGAATCAAAGGATGAGAGCCTTTTGCTAATTGTTTAACTCGCTTTGCCGCAATGTGTATCAATTCAAAGCGATTTGGAATTTTTTCGAGGCAATCTTCGACGGTAATTCTAGCCACAGGTAACTCCCTTTGCAGTTAGTTTTAAGATCAGCATCCTATGGAAATGACTAGATTAGTCAACTTTTTTCTGTAAGTTCTTCCATTCAGATTTGAGGGTTTCCTCGGAAACGGTGAGCGATTTCGAAGGACTAAACCGCAATTCATTGTCGGCCTCTATCCAAAGCTGAAGGGAATCTAACGGAACCAAAGAGCTTTTCTCTTGAATGAGTTGTCGAGCAACTTTTGAAGCAAGGCTAAGAAACTCTTCCCAGTTCTCGTTCTTAAGGGCTAATGAAGCCTGTTTTAGAATGAGTTGTCTACGAAGAAAGGGGTCTTGGAGGCGGCGCTCTTGGAAAATTCGAATTTGGACCCAAACTCCCCGGGCTATGAGGACCAAAGCGATAGTGACTTGCATTATCCAGAACCACCCTGAATCCTGAAGCCTTGTCCGAGCCCTCCATGATAATTCAGGCAAGAAGGGAATCGCCCCCATTTTCAACCGGTTAGCTGGGACAGCAGTTTCCGGAAGCGCTACAAACTTAAAGCTGGGAAGGGAAACGATTTGATAAGTTTTTGTTTGGGGCGAAAAGGTAAGGAAAGATCCAGGGTTCCATTCATTCAATGAGTCCTTCTCTGTGCTAAAGATCCACTCAAAGGACTTTCTAGATCCTCCCGAAAACGAATCAAGGGAACTGCTTTGGGAAACAAGACTAAGTTCATTGGGGGGGCTAAGTGGAAGCGTATTAATCTCAGAAAAGTTTCCTTGTCCTTGGAGCTGTCCTCGAATGACAAACGGTTGATTTTTTCTAAAGGGAATTTGGGTCTGGGAAAAAACTAACTGGAAAGTTCCAACTGCTCCAGAAAATGGAAACTCGTTTAACCGAGCGGGAATCGGTGGCAGAGGGCTTAAAGGAGGAAACTGTCCTTCGGAATTTAAGATTATCGGCGGCTGTCCAAAGGATTTTACAAGAATTCTCATTGGTTCAAGAGCCGGGGATTGAATATCTAAAATCGAGCTGAGGGAATAAGAGCCTATCAAGGCAATGGCTCTTTTTTTAGGGCCGACAGTCCCAATTAAATGAACCGGACCTTGTCTTAACACCAAATTTTCGCTCCAAAAACCCCGAAATTCAGGAAATTTCATCACTTCAATTTCCACGGCCCTTTCGGAAGGGGCCTCCAGAAAAAAGTTGGCAGTCACTTGTTCGCCTTGGAACACTTTTGATGAGGACACTTCCAGTCTAAAGATAAAAGGAGATTCGCTCTCTGCCGCACTTACAAAACTGACAAGAAAAAATAAAAGATGGATTACCATGGGTTCTCCTCTTTTGGTTCAGGTCGGCGGTTTTGTTCCCGTATGCGTCTTTGAGTTTGTTTCTCTTCGCTGGCAATTAAATTAAAAAGTTTCTGCTTCTGTTGATCGGTGAGAGCTTCTCCTTGAAACTTTTGGGGACCTTTGGGATCTTTTCCTGATTTTTTGTCCCCTTCGCTATTTTCGTCTTCTCCTTGAGATTGGCTTTGTTTCTTCATTTGCTCGAGAATCTGCGAAGCCAAAGCCATGTTTTCCGAAATGATTTTATTAGTCGACTCCTCGAACTCTCGATTGCTAGCGTGAGTTTGAAAAGCTTTTTGGTAGGACTCAAGGGCTTGTTCGGGATCTCCCATTTTTAAAAAAGCATTTCCCAAATTGAAGAAAGCTTTCTTCTTGTCTGAAGGGTTTTGAAGTGTGAGAGAGCTTTCTTCGAAGAGTTCTGCCGCTTTTTCCAGATTTCCTTTTGCCACTTGGTCTACTCCCCGATTGAAAACCTGAATTGCTTTTAATTGGTCATCTTCTGAAAAGCCCAACTGACTTAAAGAAATAAGCAGGAAGAACGCAAGGCCTTTTATGACATATTGCCAACGGGCAAAACAAAATTCCCAAAAGAAAAATATGAGACTAAAAAGAAAACAGATTTGGAATAATTCATTTTGGACCCTAAACTGCTGACTTCGTTTTCCGAAAGTGAACGAACGGTTAAGCTGCTGTAGAAGAATGGGGATGTTCTCGTAGGAAGCGGAAAAGTAAGCCCCTCCAGTTTTCATGGCAATGGTTTGAAGCGGAGCCGGATCTAATTTGGTTATCACTCTTCTTTCAGAAAGAGCGTCAAAAAAAACGGGAGCCCCTTCGGGAGTTCCCACTCCAACTGTATAAATAGCTATTTTCTTTTTCTCAAAAGGTTTCAAAACGTCTTCATTTAACGGGTGGTGAGATTCTCCATCCGAGAGCAAGATGATTTTAGGAGGTTGCCAGCCCTCAAATTGGTCTGCGGTACTGGATTCCATTTTAAGCATCATCTGATGGAGTCCCGTCAGCATTTCATTAAAATCAGTACCTTGATGAGAAATAGCTGATGGATCAAGAGACTGAAGAGACTCCTGAAGTGCGAATACATCGGTTGTAAAGGGCATTTGAAGGAATCCTGAAGCCGCGAAGGGGTAGAGTGCGGCTCTCGGGCTGACTAACGCATCTAGGAGTCGTTCAGTAAAGTAAACTGAGAATCCTAATCTATTGGGTGTAATATCCTCCGCCAGCATACTTTGAGAAATGTCGAGAGCGACTAGGAGATTGGGAGCATGCGGTTCAAGCTCTCCTTGAAGAGAACCACTTTGGGGACGAGCTAATGCAAAAATGCAAAAAAGAAAGCCCAAACAGGAAAGCCAAAAGCGGCGCCAAGAAAACCATGCTCTTCGATAGGCGCGTTTCCACAGAAGATAAATTGCAAAAAATCCGAGCGGAATAAGACCCCACAGGGCTTCAGGTTGTGCGAAGCGAAAGTCCATTTTGTAAATGTCCTTGTTGTTTTCTTTGAAAGCGAGTTTCCATAAGAAGGAATGAAACCGTGAAAAGTAGAAGAGCGAGTAGAGCCGGATAGAAAAAGAGTTCTTCTGTTTCCGTGTGCGCATTTAATATGACTTTGGTTTTCTCTAGCTTGTCGATTTCTTGAAGAATCCGAGACAACATTCCTGTGTCTCGGGCCATATAACTTTTACCCCCTGTGATTTCCGATATTTCTCCCAGCAGCTTTGGATTCAAGTAAGAGGGGACTTTAGCGACTAAATGTGTTTTTCTTCCTTGGGGATCAAAAGCAAAAATAGGTACAACCACCCGATCCTGTTGTCCAATACCAATAGTGTAAATGCGAATTCCCTCTTGAGCCGCTAGCTTCGCAGCTGTGATGGGATTTATAGAGCCCACATTGCTGTCCCCATCTGTCAAAAGAATGAGTACTCTGTTTTTAGATTGGCTTTTTCGAAGGCGAGATATGCCATTAGTAATTCCAAGACCAATGGCGGTTCCCTGCTTTAATTCTCTCAGTTTGATATCTTCTACTTGTTTCAATAAAAAGTTGAAGTCCCGAGTAAGTGGCGATTTCATGACAGATTCACCCCCGAAAACAACCAACCCAATTCGGTCATTGGGACGCTGGGAAATAAATTGGCGAATCACTTCTTTTGCTGCGAGAATTCGAGTGGGCTCCAAATCTTCCGCATCCATGCTTTCGGAAACGTCTAGTACCAAAGCAATATCGACCCCTTCGGTGGACTTTTTAACTAGGGTTTTGATCGAGTTCGAGTCGGCCATGAGCTTCGCTTCGCCGAGGAACTCGTACCGGTACTCGGGCGGCAGGCCCAGTTCCTTCACGTAGGC
>JBJSXY010000216.1:0-6122 GCA_046086625.1 Pseudomonadota bacterium
GTTTAGACATGACACTTCGCGATGTTCAAGCAGAGCTAAAGAAAAATGGACATCCCTGGACTATCAGTAAGGTTTTTAAAGACGCTGCAGTCGTGGGCCCCTGGATAAAACTCAGTGAGTTTCCTCATTGGGAGAAAGAAGAATTTCAATTAGAAATCAACGGGCAAGTGAAGCAAAAAGCATCTGCCCAGGAAATGATTTTAAGCGCTTTTAACAGCGTTTCCTATATTCACGATTTTTTTCCTCTTTGTCCAGGTGACATCATTTTTACCGGAACGCCAAAAGGTGTGGGGCCAGTTCAATCAGGAATGAAAGGAAAACTCAAATGGGGCCCAGTGGAGTATGGGGTTATTTGGTCATGAAGCCAGAATTCATTGAAAAATTAAAAAATATTGTCGGCGCTTCATTTGTACTAACGAGTGAAGAAGAGCGAGTTCAATACGGGCAGGATTGGACCAGAACGCCAGGAAAGGCCGGAGCAGTTGTTTTACCGAAAACCACTTCTGAAGTCGCGAGCATTTTAAAGCTGTGCTCGGAATGTAAAGTGTCTGTGATCCCTTCTGGGGGAAGGACCGGTTTGGCAGGCGCGATTACTGCAACTCAGAACGAGCTTGCTTTAAATCTTTCTCGCATGAACCAGATTGGGGAAGTGGACACTTTGGGGCGAACTGTTCGAGTTCAAGCAGGAGTAACTACTCAAGCGCTTCATGAACATTGTGAAGAAGACGGACTTACTTGGCCGGTTGATTTGGCAGCGAAAGGAACAAGTCAAATTGGAGGAAATCTTTCGACAAATGCAGGGGGAGTGAGAGTCATTCGTTATGGAATGGCTCGGCGCTGGGTCAGCGCGATTCAAGCCGTGCTGATTTCAGGCGAAGTCATTGAATTAAATCAAGGCCTAGAAAAAAATAACACAGGCTATGATTTACTCCAGTTACTCATAGGGAGCGAAGGGACCCTAGCAGTGATCACTGAAGCTACGCTCAAACTCTGTCCGCCTCCGATTCATTCCCGAGTATTTCTGTTTTCTTTACGAGATTATGATTCGCTTCAACTCTTATATGAAAAAGTGAGAAGAGCTCCCTTTACGCTGACTAGTTTTGAGTTCTTTTCAGAAAAATGTCTCAAACAAGTAGACGCGAAGCTGGGTCGAAATTGCCGACTGGGGAATCGAGGTACGTTATTAGCACTGATCGATGTGGAAGTGGGTAGCTATCCCCAAGAGAAAGACAAAATGGATGATTGGCTTTCAGAGCTTCTTTCAGGAAATGAAATTGAGGATGGTCTCGCTGCTGACTCATCAAGTGATCAAGTTGCCGTGTGGAGCCTTCGAGAGGGAATCACGGAAAGTCTTCAAATGAGTGGTCTTGTGAGAAAGTATGATTTGTGTGTTCCTGTAAAGCGCTGCGCTGATTTTTTGAAAGAAGCTGAAAAGCTCTATAAAAAAATGCAGCTAAGATCTGAGCTCTTTGTCTTTGGTCATTTTGTAGATGGTAGCCCGCACTTAAACTTTTTAAACTCGGGAGGATTAAGTCCCGAATCATTTCACAAAGAAATAAATCAGTTTGAAATAGAACTTTATCCTTTATTAAAAGCCTTCTATGGGAGTGTTTCAGCGGAACACGGAGTGGGGGTTCTGAAGAAAAACTGGGTCGTTTATAGTCGAACTCCCGCTGAACTCAATCTCTATCGCGCGCTTAAGAAAGCTTTTGATCCCGAAGGGCTATTGAATCCAGGAAAAATAACCGATTGAACTAACGCTTCTTGAGCGAATCTGAAGCTAAGCGCATTCTTCTGCGGGTCATTTCTTTTCCCAGCACATGAATTGTTTCAAAAAGAGGCGGAGAAACAGTGGATCCAGAAACGACCATTCGAAGAGTCATGAAAAGGTCTTTTGTCTTAACTTCCTTTTCTTTGCAATAGTTCTCACAAGCTTCTTTAATGTGTTCGACGGTCCAGCTTTGGAGAGCTTCTAGTTTTTCCAATACTTCTAAAAGCCAAAGGGAAGCGTCTTTAGGGACAATCCCCTTGGGGGGCAGGGTCGATTCATCGTACTTGAGATCGCCACTGAAGAAAAAAGACGTGTTATCAATAAATTCCTCAAATGCACAAACCCGCTCTTTTACCAGAGGAATTAATTGGAGAAGGTAATCCTCGCTAAAAACATTCTGTCTTAGAAGTTGAACCCATTCGAAATCAGTTTTCTTTTTTAAGTATTGCCCATTCATCCAAAGGAGCTTTTGAAGATCAAATACGGGGCCTCCCAGAGAAAACCGTTCCCAACTAAATTTGTCTATCATTTCTTCCGTGCTAAAAATTTCTTGATCGCCCCCAGGGTTCCATCCCATGAGAGCTAGAAAGTTTCTCAACACTTCGGGAAGAATGCCCTTTCTTTTGTAATAGAGAATGCTCGTGGGGTGTTTTCTTTTTGAAATCTTTGATTTGTCAGGGTTTCGAAGAAGATTTAAGTGCGTAAAGTGTGGGGGTTCCCATCCAAAAGCCGAGTACAAAAGAACATGCTTTGGGGTAGAAGAAACCCACTCCTCTCCTCGAATCACATGAGAAATTTTCATTAAGTGATCATCTACAACACTTGCCAAGTGGTAAGTAGGGAACCCATCTGCTTTTAAAATAACCAAGTCATCAAGCTTACCGTTTTCAAACTCCACTTTTCCGCGAATGCCGTCTTCAAAGCTAGTCGTTCCAGTTGAGGGGACTTTGAAGCGAATAACGTGAGTTTCCCCTTTCCCCACTCGTTCTGCTGCCGTTTTAGGATCGAGATTTCTACAGAAGCGATCGTAGCCGGGCGGAAGCTTGCTCTCTGTTTGTTTTTTGCGAAGTTCAGTCAGCCGCTCTGAAGTGCAGAAGCAATAATAAGCATGCCCCTTCTCAACCAATTCTTTGGCCCACTTCTGGTAGTGGTGCAGTCTTTCACTTTGCTTATAGGGGCCGTAACCCCCGCCTTTGTCAGGACCCTCATCCCATTCAATTCCAAACCAGCGAACAGCATCTAAAATCATGGCTTCGCTCTCAGCGCGGTAACGAGTTTGGTCGGTATCTTCAATTCGAATAATAAATTTTCCGCCATGTTTTTTGGCAAAGACGTAATTAAAAAGTGCAATGTAGGCAGTCCCAATATGAGGATCACCGGTTGGAGAAGGAGCAATACGAACGCGAATTTCTGGTTTTGTCATTTTGGAAGATCCTTAAAAACTTACATATCGACTACGGTTCCGATTTCAATAGCACGATCGGATGGAATTTTAAAATAATCTGTCGCACGTTGAGCATTTTGAGCCATGAAAGCAAAAATCTTTTCCTGCCACTTGGGAAGTTCAGTTCGATTGCTTGCAATCAAGGTTTCTCTTCCTAAAAAGAAAGTGGTTTTATCTAGATCTACTTTTAGGCCAAATTGTTCGCAATGCGCGAGGAGCTGAGGCACATGGGGAGATTCCATAAATCCGTATCGGGCCAAAACTCTAAAAAACCCCGGAGCTACTTCTTCCACTAGAGCTCTTTCTTTGTAAGGGACATGTGGTATTTCTTCAGTCGTAATAGTGAGAACAATTACTTTTTCATGCAGCACACGATTATGTTCCGTATTTTGGCTGAGTGCTGCCGGAATGCCCCTCGGAGTTGCCGACATAAACACAGCTGTTCCAGGAACTCTGACATCAATTTTATTGAAGACCTGTTCGATAAATTCATCTTGGGTACTCGCTCTGTCCATTAATCGTTGAGCTAGAATGCGACGTCCCCGCTTCCAAGTGAACATAAGAGTAAATACAACACCCGCAAGCACCAGAGGAAACCAACCTCCATCCATGATCTTAATGGAATTGGCTCCTAAAAATGCCAAATCAATAACTAGGAAGAGAAGCGTTAAGGGAAGCGCTTGCATGAGAGTCCAATCCCACTTTCTTCTCATGACGATAAAAGTGAGGGAAGTCGTAATAAACATAGTCGCAGTCACTGCGATTCCATAAGCAGCTGCAAGTTTGCTGGACGAGCGAAATTCCAAAACAAGATAAAGCGTTCCGAGTAATAAAGCCCAGTTCACAAAGGGCACGTAAATTTGGCCAATTTCTCTGGCAGAAGTGTGTTTCACAGCCATGCGAGGAAGAAAGCCTAGTTGTGCTGCTTGTTGGCTTAAAGAAAAAGCACCAGTAATAACCGCTTGCGAAGCAATAATCGTTGCCATGGTTGCAATTGCAACCAAAGGGTAAAGGGCCCAACTGGGGGCTAAAAGATAAAAAGGATTTTCAACTGCAGCTGGGTTCGTAAGAAGAAGAGCGCCTTGGCCAAAGTACTGAAGCACTAAACTAGGAAGAGCCACACTAAACCATCCCAGCTGAATTGCGTGTCTTCCAAAGTGGCCTAAGTCGGCGTAAAGCGCTTCGCCACCTGTGACGACTAGGAAAACACTTCCGAGCACGATGAAACCTGTCCAATGATTTTCAAAAATAAATCGAAAAGCGTACGCAGGATTAACGGCCGCTAAAACTTGGGGCTCCGCTAAAATTCCCCGAATTCCTAGAAATGCTAGAGCTAAAAACCAAACTAAAATAATCGGTCCAAAAAGTTTTCCAATTTTTGCAGTGCCAGAACTTTGAAACCAGAAAAGCCCGATTAAAATAACTACCGTAATTGGAATAACGTAGCTTTCAAAAAAGGGTGTCGCAATTTTTAGTCCCTCAACGGCACTCAGAACCGAAATGGCTGGGGTAATCACGCCGTCGCCATAGAGGAGAGCTGCTCCGAAAAGACCCATTCCAATGATGATTCCCCGAGGTCCTTTGAGAGTGGCCTGAGCTCTGGGCGCCACCAAAGCAGTGAGGGCCAAAATTCCCCCTTCGCCTTTGTTGTCAGCTCGCAGAACGAACAAAAGATATTTGATAGAAATAACAATCACTAAAGACCAAAGAATGAGAGAAAGAACTCCCATTACATTGACTTCGCTAAGCGCAATGGCGTGAGGGCCATGAAAACATTCTCGAAGAGAGTAAAGAGGGCTCGTACCGATATCCCCAAAAACGACTCCAAGAGCAGTCAGGGTCGTTATTCCCAGGGGCGATGTTCCCCGACGGGAACGATGCGAATCTCCATAGTTGCCGGACATAACCTACAATTCTAGGCAGTTATGATCGATGCGACAAAGGAAACTTTCGAGCCTCGATCAGATCTGGGTAAGATGCTGAATTTATATGGTTTTATTCAGTGGCCCATCTCAATTAAAAAAGCCCCAGCTCAGTCAATACATCCATCGAAAGCGCCTGCGCGCGCTCAGCCGTTAGGGGTTCTTTGGATTGAGGCGAGGGTTTTAACAAAGTAGTAAACGTCCAAACCTGATTTTTAATTTTCAAATGGCCCGTGAAGGAAGCGAAATTCTCTCCAAATGCTTTTTGTCCCCAAACCTCACTCCCATATCGATACCTTCCAATATAAAAAAAGCGCTTTGAAAGATTTTGAATAGATTTTGTAATCGTTAAAGTTTCTAGAAAAAAACTTTCAGCAAAAAGCATAAAAGCTTCAGCGGAAGCGTTTTCCTCCAAATGAAAATTTCTAAATTGTTTTTCAATGGACGAGGCACCCAATTGAAGGCGTAATCGATCTGTCACCCAAGTTACTTGGTTTTGTAACCAGTCGGTTACAAACTGGTCTTTGTTCCAAAGTTTGTTGGGGTAGCGGATTCCATCCCATTTAAACAAAGTTTTTTCATCCTGAATGAGTCCCGAGTCAGTTGCTACGATCGCAAGCGGAAGAAGATCTCTGTTTCCCAGGGGAAAAACTTTAGAGCACTCAGATCTTCCAAAAAAAATCTCCGGTTTTTTGGAAGACTTTTCTTTGAGAATAAAACAGGCACTTTCATTCTTAAAGATCAAGTCTACCTTTTTCAAAGAATCTGAAGGCAAAGGAGATCCAGCAAAAATCGGTTTTAACAAGACACCCATTAAAAAACAAAAATAAACTCGTTTCATGAGACCAACCAAAAAAGGACCACAGCTGTTAAAGTAGGACCAAAAGCATATCCAAATAATTTTAAAGGGCTAATGCCCTCGCTCCCGAAAGATTCTTTTAAAATGGAAAAACCAGCTGGATTGGGGGCATTTGCAATTACGGTG
>JBJSXY010000217.1:0-4394 GCA_046086625.1 Pseudomonadota bacterium
CCTTCCTAATTTCTATGAAGCAAAACCGGTTCTGGAATTGAATCAATCTCTTTGGAAAAATGGATTGGGTTCTGAAACCAGGAGCAATGTCCAAATCGCTGAATCAGGAGCCAAAGCCCAGGGCTACGCAGATTCGTTTAAGCTCAAAGCGGCATTAGCGGAAGCGGAGGGAATGTTTTGGAGACTAGCGATTTCCCGCCAAGTCGTGAAAGTTCAAAAAGAAAGTTTAGAACGAGCGGAGCGTCTGAAAGACTGGAACCGCAAGCGCGTGCGAACAGGTCTGGGAGATCGCTCCGATGAACTCCAAGCTGAAGCAAATCTACAAGTTCGAACTCTCGAGTATCAAACGGCCCTCAATGAAGTTCGCAGTGCGGGACTTGCCTTCAATAGTTTGAGAGGCATCCAGAATGAGAAAGTGGAAGATGAATTGCCTGCGATTACGCGCACAACGACCGAAAATTTGAAACCCAAAGAAAAGTCTGGAATGCGCTTGGATGTGAAAGCGGCACAGGAGCTTACGAAAGTAGCTGAAGCGCAAGCGCAAATCGGAAAAGAACGCAACAGTCCCACGCTAGATTTGTTTGGAACTTTGGCAACCAATGGCCGCACAGATCAATGGAATTCCTCTGTCTCAGATTCCTTTAGGACTCGATTTCCTACGTTTACCGTTGGGTTAAAATTTCAAACTGCTTTAGATGTGGGACAGGTTTTGGATAACCAACGCGCTTATACAGCCGAAAAAAAAGCTGCGGAGCTGACTTATCGTCGAAAAGCTTTCGAAGAAGAACGAGACTATCAAGATTTAAAGAAAAAATTTGAGGAGACTAAAGAACGCTTAAAGCTCTGTTTTGGGATTGAAGAAGTTCAAGAAAAAAAATTAGCCCGCGAAAAAGAGCGTCTGAAACTCGGGCGGAGTGTCACTTATCAAGTCGTTATGTTTGAACAAGACTTTGCTTCTGCGGAACTGTTAAGACTGAAAACGCAAGGTGAGCTGTTGGGACTAGTTACCCAGCTTAATTTATTTGGAGAAGATTTATGAATTTAGCTGACCTTTCAATTAAGCGCCCCATTTTCATTACTTGCATTGTCACGGCCATTATTGTTTTGGGATTGATGTCGATGAAAAAATTGGGAGTCGATCTGTTTCCCAATGTGACATTTCCGATTGTCACGGTGACGACGGTATATCCGGGCGCAGGACCTGCAGAAGTGGAAACGCTGGTTTCAAAAGTGTTTGAAGAGGAGATTAGTACAGTATCGGGTATCAAACGACTCAGTTCCAGAAACTCTGAAGGAGTGAGTATTGTCATCGCCGAGTTTAATCTTGAAACCGATATTAAATATGCAGAACAACAAATCCGCGATCGTGTTTCGTCTGCCAAAATCAAGCTTCCGACTGAAGCAAAAGAATCTATTATTCGAAGAATTGACCCATCCGATCAGCCGGTGCTGGTGATCGCTATCAGTGCTGATATGCCAGCAGGGTTGCTCTATGATCTAGCAAGCGAAGGCATTCGCCCTCGTATTGAACAAATTAATCAAGTGGGTTTGGTGTCTATTCAAGGGGGGCGAAAACGAGAAATTCGAGTGGAACTTGATAGAAGTAAGCTGCGGGAATTTGAAATCTCAGCTTCTCAAGTGGTGCAAGCAATTAAAGCAACCGGGATGAATATCCCGGCGGGAAAAGTGACCGAAACTTCAAAAGACATTGTGTATCGAACACTGGGTGAGTTTCAAACGGTGGACGATGTAGCCGCCACTGTTGTGAGTTTTATTGGAAATGATGTCCCTGTACGAGTGGGGCAGTTAGGAAAAGTAGTAGACGAGCTTCAAGATGAAAAGACCCGATCGTTTGTAAATGGAGAGCCAGCGCTTTTCTTGCGAGTATTTCGTCAGTCAGGAGCCAATACTATTCGAGTTGTTGAGGATGTTAAGAAACGAGTGAAGCAAATTCAGGAGGAAGTCAGCCATCAATCACAGCCGATTAAAATTGAAGTTGTACAAGATGGAAGTAAGCCCATTCGAGCCAATGTAGACGATGTAACTGAATCCATTTTTTTTGGAATTATTCTCACCATTATTGTGGTCTTTTACTTTTTGGGAAGTGGACGCTCCACAATCATTACTGGGCTTGCTTTGCCCAACTCCCTTTTGGGGGCCTTTATTCTCATGGCAGCAGCAGGATTCACTATTAATGTGATGACGCTTTTGGCGTTGTCTCTTTCAGTGGGACTTCTCATCGATGATGCAATTGTCGTTCGAGAAAATATTTTTCGGCACATCGAAAAAGGGGAGAGCCCGAGAGTAGCTGCGTCTCAAGGTACCAAAGAAGTCATGCTCGCGGTCATTGGAACCACGCTTGCTGTGATTGCGGTGTTTGGACCGATTGCTTTTCTTTCTGGGGTTGTGGGGCAGTTTTTTAAACAGTTTGGGCTGACCATTTGTTTTGCCATGGCCATTTCGCTCTTTGATGCATTGACCGTAGCGCCTATGCTTTCAGCTTATTTTGCAGGCACCTCCCATGGAATCAAGACGACGGGGATTTGGGGAAAAACGGTGGGCCGTTCTCTTGAAGCCTTTAATCAGTTTCAAAATCGATTGGAAGAAAAGTATGAAAGGATTTTGAAATTTACTTTGGAGAAGCCAAAGACGGTTCTTTTGGCATCCCTTGCCATATTTTTCTTAAGTTTATTAGCTGCGACAAGAGTGCCGAAGACTTTTTTAGGGGCTCAGGACATGGGTGAGTTTTCGGTAGGTCTGGATATGCCCCCGGGAACGAGTTTGGGAGCTATGACGGAAGTAAGTCAGGAAGTGGAAAAAATGATCCGCTCTAACCCTGAAGTAAAAACTACGACTTTGACAGTGGGAAATGATCAAGGCGAAGCAAATCTTGCAAATTTTTATGTGGAGCTCGTTTCCAGTAAAAAACGAAAAATGAATACTTCTCAATTTAAATCGGCTTTGAGAGAAAAGTTAAAGCCCTTTGCGGCTGCAAACCCTACCGTGAAAGATGTCGACATGGTCGGAGTGGGGCAGCGTCCATTCAATGTGAATATCATTGGAAACGATTTGAATCAGATTGTTGATATTGGGAATCAGCTTTTAGCAAAATTAAAAACAAATCCGGATGTTCAAGACCCCGATATTAATTTTCGCCCGGGAAAGCCCGAGTTCCAAGTATCTCTAGATAAAACCAAGTCGGAGATGTTTGGGGTGTCGAGTTCTATGGTGGGGGCTGAGCTTCGCACGCTCATTGAAGGGGGAATCCCAGCCGTGTTCCGTGAAGGGGGGAGAGAGTACGATGTGCGAGTCAGACTTCAGGAAGATCAACGCGATCTTAAACAGTACTTTAAAGAAACATTTGTTCCCAACGTCAACTTTCGATTGGTGAAGCTATCTCAAGTGGCAAGTCCAGTAGAAACGACGGGTCCATCGACGATTAGTCGGCAAGACAGAGGTCGTTTTGTTCAGGTGATGGCTGATTTAACACCCGGAGGATCGGGAATGGGCGGCGTGATGAAAGCTGTTCAAAAAATTTTGGAAGAAGAAATAAAACTTCCCGAAGGTGTTCGCTACGCTTTCGTAGGCCAAGCGGAAAGCTTTCAGGAACTGATTGGCAGTGTCATTCTGGCCGTTTCCTTGTCCATCATTTTTATCTACTTGGTATTGGCAAGTCTCTATGAATCCTTTGTGACTCCCTTTACCATCATGTTGGTTTTGCCACTAGCTGCTTGTGGTGCTTTTTATGCTCTGTTTATGACTGGGCAAGCTCTGGATATCAACTCGATGATTGGTTGTATTCTCCTTTTGGGAGTCGCGAGCAAAAATTCTATTCTCTTGGTGGATTGCACTCAACAGCTGATGGACGAAGGAATGCCCCGAGAACAGGCGATTGTGCAAGCGGGCAAACTCAGACTTCGTCCCATTCTGATGACCACATTTGCATTGATTGCAGGGATGCTTCCCGTAGCGATTGGACTGAACGAAGCTTCACGGCAAAGAACCAATATGGGAGTTGCGATCATCGGAGGATTGATTTCCAGCACGTTCTTAAGTCTGGTTGTAGTGCCGGCTGCTTATTCTTACATCGATCGATTTAAACAGTGGTCAAAAAACAAGATGGCGGCTCTTTTCTCCACAGAGAGTCATGCTTCTTAAAACGGTTTTTTTGTTAGGTCTTTCGCTTTTAGCAAGCGATGTGACGTGGATGGACGTAAAAAAGTTAGATTTCAGTTTTGCAGTAGCAAAACACAAAGAAACTGATTGGAGATGCTTTTTGAGAGGAGAAGCTGCAGAAGCCCTTTTGCATGTTCAAAAAGTGATGCAAATCACGGGGAATCGAATCAAGCTAGTGGAGTGCTATATTCCTGAATCTCAAATTAAAAAAGAAGGCC
>JBJSXY010000218.1:0-3544 GCA_046086625.1 Pseudomonadota bacterium
GTAAATGCAGAAATGACCAAGCTTCAGGGAGCTGCTAAAAACAATCCTAAAATAGAAGCGTTGATGAAGGATTTTGGATCTAAAAAGAAGTTTAAAGATCTTTACGTTGTCCCTTCAATTGTGGAGGGAATGGCTTTTAGAGATGGCTTCCAAAAAGATGAAGCTTTCCACAAAACAGAGAAAGAAAAAATCGATCAGCTCTTAGAAGCCGTCAAAAGCAATCCATCGAAAATGGAAGAAGTCGCTAAGCAATTGGGACTTGCAGTTAAAAAGGGAACCATCAAAGAAAAAGATGGTCTGACATGGGAGTCAAATGACCGAGATGTTGCCAATATGCCCCCACTTCCCTCAGGAGTTGGTTTTGGACAATTCTTCAAAAAAACTATTTTAGAAAAAACTCCTGTTGGAAAAGTTAGCACTTCAGTAGAAAACATTGGGCAATTTATGGGAGTTGTACGACACGATTCTTCGTCAAAAGATTCAGCCAAGTTCTCTCTTGCAGTAGTTGCTCGAAAAAACTTTGGAGAATGGTTGAGTCAGAATAGCAAAAACGTAAAGGTAATGCGTGCTGAGGACAAAAAAGCGAACTAGCTTTTGGTCGTTAATTGCCTTGGTCAGTCTCAGCTCACCCAACTTGGGGTGGGGGGCTTACCGGGTTTATAAGCTTAGGGTGGTTTCTTTCAACGAAAGGAACCGCCCTACCACACAAACAGCAGTTCTCACCAATCTCGATCCCAATCAATATCAGTATTATCATTCCGGCTTTGGAAGAATGTCAGTAAAGCTTGTTGATACTTGGTACTGCCCAGGAGATACCAGCCATAAGAGCTATTGCTCCAAACCAAGAAATAGAAAGTTGCAACGGGGGCTTGCTGGTGAGTTTGCTCCGTTACGCCCCGTTATTCCCTAGGAAATCCGTAATCATTCCAACTGATCATTCCCCCTTGAAGATTGATAGGGGATTTAAATCCCAGTTGCTGGCTAAATAGACAAGCCTCGCGAGATCGAACTCCGCTTCGACAAATGAAAACAATTTCTTCGCTTCGATCTTGTTCCTCTAAAAACCGCACTAATTCAGGTCCTAAAGTAACTAACCTAGCCCCTGGAATATGCCCTAATTCCCCTTTGAACTCATCGGGACGACGAACATCTACTAATTTCACTTTGTTTATGACTGGAAAAAGCTGATCAGCCGTTATTTCAGCCACTCCATTGATAAGTTTTGTTTGGAGAAGATTCTTTTTTTCTGTCATGGGCGCGTCCTTCGATGCACAAGAGCGGTGGATGCTTGCTCTGTTGGATAAATGATCATTTCTTGAATGTTTACGTGCTGGGGTCGATCTAAAGACCAAACTACAGCCTCTGCAATATCCATTGCAGTTAAAGGAGTCATGCCCTCATAGATAGCTTTAGCTTTATCTGAGTCTCCTGAGAACCGAACCAAACTGAACTCAGTTTCTACCATTCCAGGAGATATCTCCGTGACTCGAATACCCGTTCCCAAGAGATCCTGTCTTAAAGCTTCAGTCAACGCACTGACAGCTCGTTTAGTGGCGCAGTAAATATTTCCTCTAGGATAAATCCACCGCCCAGCGACTGATCCTAAATTTACAATGTGTCCCTTTTTTTTCTGAACAAAGTGCGGAAGAACTTGATGAGTCACATACAAAAGACCTCTTACATTAACATTCCACATGGCGTCCCAGTCTTTGGGATTTCCTTCCTGGATTCGATCCCGTCCTAATGCTAAACCCGCATTGTTAATAAGAGCTTCTAATCGACTTAATTGAACGGAAAATTTTTTTCCAAAACTTTCGATGGCTTGAGAATCAGCGACATCTAAAGAAGCAATTTCAACTTCAACTCGGTGTTCTTGCTGCAGAACTTTCTGAATATTTTGAAGTCGATCTAAGCGTCGCCCCACCAAAAACAGATTTTTTCCCTTTTTTGCCAAAAGCTCGGCAGAAGCCTTTCCGATTCCGCTTGTGGCTCCGGTTATTAAAATCACGAGAGCTTTTCCTTCACGCTCTTTACTTTTTCTTCCATGGTCTGAGCACGATCAGTTCGAGTCCCAAATTTCAAAGTGGAGGAGATTCTTGGAGCTCCCATTTGGTGGATTAATTCATGGCATTGCTTGATAGTTGAAAAAACTTGGTCCCACTCACCTTCAATGTTGGTGCCGTAAGCATGAAGATGCGTCTTTAAGCCGGCCTGCTTAAATACCTTTTGGCAAGCTGCAACATACTTTCCTACGGAAACCCCGACTCCTAGTGGAACTAAACAAAAATCGACAATGACATGCATAAAATAAAAGGCGGCACCCGGATTCGAACCGGGGAATAGAGGTTTTGCAGACCTCTGCCTTACCACTTGGCCATGCCGCCATGCCCCCTTTTTTATTTCTTTTTGAGTCGATTTGGCAAAAGAAATGTTAAAATAAAGGCGATTTCCACCACTCTGGATAAGGAAAACTCGTTCATGGCTCAAAAGATGGTCCACCTTAGGGGAGTAGGAGTACGTTACTCACCCAGTCGTTACGCCCTTAAAGATGTTTCTTTTGACTTAGGTCGAGGAGAGTTCGCCTACATTACCGGTGCAAATGGTGCCGGAAAAACGACCCTATTGAAGATCCTATTCGCCATGGAACGAGCCAGTGAAGGAAACATCTATGTGAATAACCGAGATGTTTCCACTTTGCCTAAGAATCAAGTTTATCAATACCGCCGCGAAGTTGGATTTGTTTTTCAAGACTTTAAGCTTCTGCCTGATTTAACTATTTACGATAATGTTGCTCTCCCGCTTGAAATTAGAAAAATGACCCCCGGAGAAGTCGATCATCGAGTTCGAGGAGTTCTTTCTTTGGTGGGACTCGCAGATAGAGCTCATGACTATCCCCAAACCCTCTCGGGAGGTGAACAGCAACGAGTTTCAATTGCGCGTTCAATTATCGGCAGACCCTCTCTGCTGCTAGCTGATGAGCCGACAGGGAATCTCGATAGCAATACGGCTAGAGACATTATGTCTTTATTCTTGGAGATTAATGACATGGGAACAACGGTTCTCATTGCAACTCACGATGAAGGCTTAATGAATGAATTTCCCGCTAGAACAATCCGACTACAAAGTGGCCGCCTCTTGAATGAACGAGGTCTAGCTTAAATCCATGAATCATTATTTGCGCCCGTTAAAGAAAACTTTGAAAAGTTTTAGAAGACAACCCCTGCTCCATTTGGCGAGCATTGCCACAATCGGAGTATCGTGCCTCATTATGGGGTCTTTTCTATTAGGCTATAGAAACTTCGAAAGTATTGCCGAAAAAACCAATCCCCATATGACTGGAACGGTTTATCTAAAAGAAGGGCTTTCGGACGCCCAAATCGGTCTCCTAAAAGAAAATATTCTCAGTCAGGAAAATGTTCTCAGAGCCACTTTCAAATCCAAAAGAAAAGTAGCGGATGAACTCCAGGTTTTCTTAGGTTCAACCGGAACTGAGATTTTACCTGGAAGCGAACTATTTCCTGATCTCATTGAAATTGATCTCAAC